>JAGZRP010000045.1 GCA_018381595.1 Bacillota bacterium | reverse complement strand
CTTTTATTTTTAGTTAAATATTTTCATGAGTTACCAGCAAAGTTACCATTTTCTCAAAAACGTTCTCTTTGTTTTGCGTATAGGTTTACTTTTTTTCGCTGATACGATATAAAAAGAATGTAAATAAATGAAATAATATTGTTTTTGGTATTTATTTCTAATATAATAGGAATGGTGATAGAAATGGAATTTAAAGTAACAACAAGAAATGAAATTGATACAATTGAATTAGCGCAGAATTTTGAGTCTGAAAAGTTTCCTAATATGATTATTTGCTTAGATGGTGAATTAGGAAGTGGGAAAACGGTATTCACAAAAGGAATTGCTAATGCATTAGGAATAAAAGAAAATATTACTTCTCCAACTTTTACAATTATAAAAGAGTATGATGGAGAACTTCCGCTATACCATATGGATGTATATCGTTTAAATGGAAATGTGGATGGAACAGGAATAGAAGAATATTTTACAAAAGGTGGAGTCGTTGTCATTGAATGGGCTGATACGATCCGTGATATTTTACCTGAAGAGAGATTGGATATTAAATTTAAAGTAGTAGGAGAAAATTCTCGTGTGATTGTTTTAAAACCTCATGGAAGAAAATATGAGGAGTTGTGCGAGGCTGTACTATGAGAAAACTTTTTATAGATACTGCTGCGAGCCGTATTGTATTAGGATTATATGAAGATGGTAAGATTATTTATGAAATTAATGAAATGAATGATA
The DNA here is from genome assembly GCA_018381595.1 of Bacillota bacterium. Classification (GTDB taxonomy): domain Bacteria; phylum Bacillota_I; class Bacilli_A; order RF39; family UBA660; genus UMGS2016. The sequence goes on along the minus strand of JAGZRP010000045.1, from coordinate 5,615 downwards.
ATCAATTATCTGTTCGTATTTTTCCTATGATTGATGCTATGTTTCAAGAGACAAATATTGATGTGAATGAGATTGATGAAATTAATGTTGTAAATGGACCTGGTTCATTTACAGGAATACGTATTGGAGTTACGATTGCGAAAACATATGCATGGGCATTGCACAAAAGGATTAAGGTAATTTCAGAATTACAGTGGATGTCTAGTACACCAGTAGAAACTGAATTTATTGTGCCAATGATTGATGCAAGAAGAAAGTCTGTATATGCAGGTGTATATGACGGTAATTTAAATACAGTGATTGAAGATCAATATATTACTATCGAAGAATTAAAGCATCAAGTAAATGCATTGAATGGGACGGTCACTTTTGTAAGTTATGATGAGATTAATGGCGTAAAAGTAGAAATTCCTGAGCCTAATTTACTTAGGGTGATTGAAAAAAATGATACAAAAGAGAGTTTAAATCCACATGCAGTAAAACCAGAATATTTGAAAAAGACAGAAGCAGAAGAGAATTTAGAGCGTGCTGTATGATTATTCCAATCAACGAAGAAAACTTAGAAAGTTTTAATCAACTTCTTTTTTTGTTCCATAAGCGTAAGATAACGTTAGAAGAAATTTCAAATAATCGTTTTTCGCATTATTTTGTTTATATGAAGGAACAAACTGTTGTTGCTTATATCCAATATTCCATTTATTATGAAAAAGCAGAATTAGATGATATCTTTGTTTTAGAAGAATATCGACGTATGGGAATTGCAAAAGAATTATTAAATTGTTTCATAAATGATTGTAAGTTAAATCAGTGTGAAAATATGACACTAGAAGTTCGCGAAGATAATGAAGAGGCTATTTCTTTATATCAGGCTTATGGTTTTCAAGGGGTTGCAAAAAGAAAAAATTATTATCAAGATTGTGATGCAATTTTGATGGAAAGGAAGTTGTAGTATGAAATCAGTTCATATATTAGCATTTGAATCAAGTTGTGATGAAACAAGTGTTTCTATTATTCGTGACGGACGCGAAGAAATTGCAACAGTTGTTTTGACACAAATCGATATTCATAAATTATTTGGTGGGGTTGTCCCAGAGGTTGCTAGTCGTCATCATATTGAAAGCATTACAATTGTTATTGAGGAATGTTTAAAAAAAGCGAATATGACTATGGATGATATTGATGCGATTGCAGTAACTTATGGTCCAGGATTGATTGGCTCATTGTTAGTTGGTGTTCAGGCAGCAAAAACACTTGCTTATTTATATCATAAGCCACTTGTTCCAGTACATCATATCGCAGGTCATATCTACGCCAATAATTTAGTAGAAGAAATGCAGTTTCCTTTAATAGCACTTGTTGTAAGTGGGGGGCATACAGAGTTAATTTATATGAAAGAAGATTATTCTTTTGAAAAAATTGGAGGAACTTTAGATGATGCAGTAGGAGAAGCATATGATAAGGTAGCACGTGTTATCGATTTACCGTATCCTGGAGGACCTAGAGTAGACAAGCTTGCCCATATGGGAAAAGATACTTATGATTTGCCATTACCACTGGATGATGAATCTTATGATTTTAGTTTTAGTGGTTTAAAAAGTGCGGTCATTAATTTAAGTCACAATGAAGAACAACGTGGGAATGTGATTCGAAAAGAAGACTTAGCTTGTTCTTTTCAAAATCGAGTGGTAGAAATATTAACGAAAAAAACAATGAAAGCATTGGAAGAATATCATGTAAATCGTTTGATTGTAGCAGGAGGAGTTGCAGCAAATTCTGGAATTCGAGAACGATTACAAATTTTATGTAAAGAAAAAAATATTCATTTAGTTGTACCAGAAATGAAATATTGTACAGATAATGCAGCAATGATTGGGGCAGCTGGATATTTTGCTTATCAAAAAGGTAGAAGAGCAGGTCTTGATTTAAATGCAAAAGCAAATGATTCTTTAAATTAGAATCTTTGCTTTTTCTTATAGAATGGAGAATCGTATGGCAGAAAAATTAGTCCATCAATTAGTTTCTATATTTGATGGGATGAGACATATTCCTTTTGGAAGAGAAATCATTGTATTTCTCATTTCATTACTTCCTATTTTAGAATTAAGAGGTGGCTTAATTGCTGCATCTTTATTAGATTTGGAACCGTTTAAAAGTTTCCTGATTTGTTTTATTGGAAATATTTTACCACTTCCATTTATTATTTGGTTTATTACACCGATTTTTAATAGATTGAAAAAAACAAAGCTGTTAAAAGGAACGGTTGAAAAATTAGAAAATAAAGCACTTTCTAAAAAAGAGGAAGTTACAAAATATGAGTTTTGGGGTTTACTTTTATTTGTAGCAATTCCACTTCCTGGAACAGGTGGTTGGACTGGAGCATTAGTAGCAGCAATGATAAATATGGATAAAAAGAAAGCATTACTAGCAACGATTTTTGGAGTATTTATTGCGGGACTAATCATGATGATATTATCATTTGGTGTTCTTGGAACCGTTATTTCGTAAAATATATAAAAATGAAATTGAATTACTAAAAAAGAATAGACGATAAAATATGTCTATTCTTTTTTGTAGTTAGTTTTTGATTAATTTCTTTTCGAGATAAATTACCATATAATACATAATGGTTGCGACAATACATAATATAAAAATACCAGCTACTACTAAGTCTAAATTAAATACTTGAGAACCATACATGATTAAATAGCCAATACCTTCTTTTGATACTAAAAATTCTCCCATAATAACACCAATTAAAGACATACTGACATTAATTTTTAATGCATTCATAATTGTTTGTAAACTACTAGGCATAATTAATTTAAAGTATATTTGTGTTTTTGATGCTCGAAATGATTCGAGTAATTTAATTTTATGTGGATCAGTTTCTGAAAACCCTTGATAAACATTGATGATAGTTATGATAACAGAAATTAGTAGTGCCATGATGATAATAGAATTTTTACCGGCCCCAGCCCATATAATAATAATTGGTCCTAAAGCAACTTTTGGTAAACTGTTTAAAATGGTTAGATATGGGTCCATTACTTTTGCTAGAAAAGGAAACCACCATAGTAATGTAGCAATCATCCAGCCTAATCCAGTACCAATGGTAAAACTAAGAATTGTCTCATATGTAGTAATCCAAATATGACCCCACAATGTACCTTGGTTTATTAAGCTAATAATGGTATCTACAACTCTTTTTGGACTAGAGGATATAAATGTATTAATATATCCTTTATCAGCAGCAAATTGCCATAAAATGAGGAAAAAAGCGAGAATTAATATTTGAGTTAAGCGAGTTTTTAAAGTAGTACGTTTAATCTTTTTTAAAAAGAGACGATGTTCTTGACTATACATGGAAATCGATCTCCTTCCAAATTTCATCATAATACTTCGCAAATTCTTTACACTTTCTATTTTCAATTGGTGTTTTCCGATTTTCAAAGTGAATTTTGTGAATGTTTTTAATCTCGCATGGACGTTTTGATAACACAATAATACGATCTGCCATACTAATTGCTTCGGCAAGATCATGTGTTACCATGATTGCACTCTTTTTTTCCTTTTTTATGATTTGATAAACATCATCAGAGACAGCAAGTCTCGATTGATAGTCAAGAGCTGAGAATGGTTCATCTAATAATAGAATATCTGGTTTTGTAGCAAGCGTTCTAATTAAAGCAACGCGTTGACGCATTCCGCCTGATAAATTCATTGGATAACTATGAACAAATTCTTCAAGCCCATAAGTTTTTAATAATTTTAAAACATGGTTTTTATTTTCTTTGGTTGCTGTTTTATTAATTTCTAGACCGATGAGACAATTTTTATAAATGGTTAACCAAGAAAATAAACTATCTTGTTGTAACATGTATCCAAAGCGAATGTCATTATCTTTTTCGATAACTCCATCGGATTTTTGTAATAAGTCACAAAGTATGGAAAGAATGGTTGATTTTCCACAGCCACTAGGACCTACAATTGCAATAAATTCTCCTTCTTCTAATTCAAAAGAAACATTTTTAATGGCTAATGTTTCTCCTCTTTTGGTATGATATATCTTTTTTAAATTTTTAATTTTTAATATTTTTTTCATTATTTTTTCTTTGCAAATGTAGTATCTACTAGTTTTTCATATGGAACTCTTTTTTCTAACTGATTTGCACTTTCCATAATTTCTTCGATATGCTCAAAATCTTTCTTTTCGATGTATGTCGTATCAAACCATGAGTCGATACCACGGTATCTTTTTACGATTTTAGTAACATCATCTAATGATGTGTCAGGAAATTCAGGTAAGATTACTTTTGCAATTTCTTCATCAGAATGTGCTTTTACATAATCAATACCTTTTTGTATTGCTTTTGAATATCCTTCGATCACATCTGGATTTTTTTCTATATAACTTTTTTTTGCATGATAAGCCGTATAAGGAACAACCCCACCAAGTTCTCCTAAAGATGCGACAACATGACCATATCCTTGTTTTTCTAATTGTAATGCGTTTGGTTCAAATAGATTAACAAAATCTCCTTGATTTCCTATAAATGCTCCACTCATTGCAGCGAATGCAATACTGGTATCAACATTTAAATCTTTTTTTGGATCAACGCCATTTTGTTTTAAAGCCCATTCAAACGTCATTTCAGGCATACCGCCAGCTCTTCCAGCAATGACATGAGATCCTTTCATATCTGATAATTTAAAATTTTTGTAATCCTTACGTGCAACAATAAAGCTGCCATCTCTTTTTGTTAAAGCTGCAAAATTGACTAAATAGTCTTTTTCTCCTTGATTATAAACATAAATGGTTGCTTCACTACCAGCAAGACCAATATTTACATCTCCAGATAAAACACTAGCAGTTACTTTATCAGCACCTGGTGTTAAAATAAATTCAACATCTAAGCCTTCTTCTTCAAAATATCCTAATTGTTTGGCAACATATTGTGGTGCATAAAAAATACTGTGAGTTACTTCTGCTACTTTTACTGATTTTAAATCAGAATCTTTTTGATTTGTAAAAAAGTAAGTAACAACACCAACTAATATAATTGCAAGACATATTAATGGAATGATAAATTTTTTCAAACACATACCCCTTTCTTCACTGTTAGTATATTCTAATTCTTATAAGGAGTAAGGACAAAAGCCTTGTTTTTTATTTGAAATTGGGAAAAATATGTTATAATGAAGTTGTATATAAGAAAGATTGTGATAATATGAAATATGGCTTATTACTGTATAAAAATACAGATAATCTCGGTGATGACATTCAGAGTTATGCAGCAATGAAGTTTTTACCACAAGTAGACTATGTAATTGATAGGGAAGCTATGGATGAATTCATTCCAAAAAAGAAAGAATATGTGGCTACTATTATGAATGGATGGTATTTACATAAAAAATATCATTTTCCATTTTCTCCTTACATTCACCCATTACTTTTATCAATGCATTTTACAGAAAATGACTTGATTACTAGAAGAGGATACCAATTTTTAGATGGGTATACAAAAACATTTTTAAGTCAATTTGGAAAAATTGGCTGTCGCGATCATGGAACAGAGGAAATGTTAAAAGAAAAAGGTATGGGCGACGTTCTTGTA
>JAGZRP010000044.1 GCA_018381595.1 Bacillota bacterium | reverse complement strand
GGAAAAAAAGACTTATATGATCCATATGAAGCTCTTATTAGAGGAAACTTATTTCCATCTTTATATAAGGGGTACAAAGGATTAAAACCATTTCAAGTAGAACCTATGAACGAGCAAGCAGAGTTATTAACTTATTTAGATGCTTATGCGTTTGCTGCACATGAATTAAATCTATACTTAGATAATTTCCCAATGGATAAAGAAAGAGTTAGATTATTCAAAGAGTACAGCAAAGAAGCCATGAAAGCAATGGACGAATACCAAAGAGTATACGGACCACTTGTTGTAACTGGTGTCGAAGCAAATGACTGGACTTGGGTAAATGACCCATGGCCATGGGAAAATAATTAGGAGGTACTTATATGTTTGCTTATCAAAAGAGATTACAATATCCAATCAATGTTCGTAAAAAGGACTTGAAAATGGCTAAATTTTTATTAAGTCAATACGGTGGACCATATGGTGAATTATCAGCAAGTTTACAATATTTAAATCAACGTTATACAATGCCAGATGGAAGAGGAAAAGCATTATTAACTGATATTGGTACAGAGGAATTAGGACACGTCGAAATGATATGTACGATGATCTACCAATTAATGAAAGGTGCAACACCAGAAGAATTAAAAGCAGCTGGATTAGGTGGACACTATGCACAATTTGATCATGCATTATATCCAACAGATGCGAATGGAGTTCCATTTACAATCACTTATATACAAACAACAGGAGATGCAATTGCAGATTTGGAAAATGACATGGCAGCAGAACAACGTGCACGAGCTACTTATGAACATTTACTAGATTTAACAGATGATCCAGACCTACTAGCACCATTATCATTTTTGCGTCAACGTGAAATCGTTCACCATGCTAGATTTACTGAATTAAAAGAAATCTACGAAAAAGAAATGAAAAAGTAAGAAAATAAAAAGTTCATCGTTTGATGAACTTTTGTTTTGGGAGAATAAAGTTACCATTTTTTCTCATAATAAAAAAGAGGTGATAATTTGAAAAAATATATCATAATGCTTTTTGTTATTGCAGCCGGAGTCACTGCTTGTGTCAGTAAAACAACGACAGTAGATATTAAAGAAATCACTGGAATTCGTTATCAAAATAAGCAAGTCAATGAACATGATTTTGATGAGATATCTAAAATGATTTCAAAAATACAATTTCAGAATCGAAAAATGTCTGTAAAAAATGACAGTTCTATGTTTATAACAACCAAAGAAAATATGTACAAATTTATCATTTCTAATGAAAGTACAATGAAGTATACCATGAATGATACGATATATTACTCAAAAGATAAAGAGAATATTAAAAAGTTAATAACCTATTTAGAAGGATTATCAGATAAATATAGAGTCCAAAATTATTACCATGCGAAGATTGACAATCACTATCAAAAGAAAGAAAATGATATTTATATTAAGTTAGACAATGCGTTAGAACATGAAACACAAATTGTGATTGAAGCAAAAGAAGATATTCACAATTTACGAGTACATGATATTGAGTATACTAAAGAAAATAATACTTATCAAGATATGGATTTGATTCAGGACAAGAATGTTGTAAAAAAAGGAAATAAAATTGTTGTGAAGGGAAAAGTAGATAAGATTCCATCTTTTCGAATAGAGATACAAAATAAGTATGGTTATAAGACTACTTTTTTACCATATTACGATGATGCGAGAAAAGAAGTTATCTTGGAACGCAGAATGGAGGACTAAAAAAGAGACCGAAGTCTCTTTTCTTTTTTTAACAATTAATTAGTTCCAATCATTGTTGTTGTTATTGTTGTAATTATTATTGTAGTTATTGTTGTTGTGATTTCTTTCAGCTTTTTTCTTATCACGACAAGCTTTACAACGAACAGGTTTGTTTTTGAAACCCATTTGGTCATAGAATGCTTGATCTTTAGCACTGAAAGTAAATTCTGTTCCACAATCTTTACAAGTAATAACTTCATCTTTGAATTCTGTAGTATTATTCACGATTTTTCCTCCTTTTTGAAATTTGATTTAATAAAATATTAGGGACTTCCAAAAAATATAAGGGAAAATCGAAATAATTTTTAAACCATATTCATTCTAACATACTAACTTTTAAAAAGCAAGCTGTTATATTGATATTATATTGAATTGCCTAAAAAAGATTCCAGTTTTTGAATTCTTTCTTCATGCATTCGATTAATTTGAGCCTGTTGTCTTGCAGAAATCACTGCTTGTTGTGCAGCATTGGTTTCCAATACTTGCCCAATGAGAATGATAAAGTTTCCAAGGGAATTCTGTTCAGCAGCTGTTAAGTCATCGACCATTAAGAGTCCTAGGATAGTAGCAACAATACACAGTGTCCTAGGTGGTAGGTCAAATATTCCCATGGAATCACCTCGTTATAGTTTATGAGAGATGTTGTGATGTGTGAAATGGAATGTTAATGAGTATAGGTTTGGTTTTAAATAGAAAAATAAGTAATCCTATACTCTATTTTTGATGAAATATCTATATTCTTTGAAAAAATGCTTGCCAAATAATTTGTTTATTGATAAAATAGTATTTGTCAAATGACATGGCGGCATTGGTGAAGGGGTTAACACGATTGACTGTGACTCAATTATGCGTGGGTTCGAATCCCATGTGCCGCCCCATATTGAATTTTAAAAACTCTGTCGAAAGACGGGGTGTTTTTTATATGTAGGAGATAATTATGAAATATATTACACCATTATTAGAAACGGATAGACTTGTTTTAAAAAGAGGAATTTTAGGAGACTATTATAAAGTGTATGAATACGATTTTAGAAAACTTCGAAATATTAACAATGAATTTGAAATGGTAAAACAAAATTTAGAGAATTTAAAAGGATTTGATACTTATGCTGACGAAGAGGATGAGGTTTTTGATTGGATTGTTTATTTAAAAGAAAATGGAGCTCCTATTGCCAATATAACTGCAGATAGAGAAAATAAAAATATAAAGTCAACGGAGATTGCATTTAATATGCATCCAGATTATTGGAAAAATGGATATATGTCAGAAGCGATTATTAGAGTATTAGAATTTTTATTTGAATTTGGTTTTGAAAATGTTATGTGTGGTTATTCTGAAGGAAATATTAATTCTAAGCGAATTGGAGATAAACTTGGTTTCGTCCCACTTTTAGAAATTCCTAACGCATGGGAAAAAGATGGGATTTCAATTACAGATTATAAAACAATTATGTCAAAAGAAAAATTTAAAGAACTATATAGAACGAAAAATGGTAAAGGTCACTATTAATGAAAAACGTATTTTGCTATTGGTTACAAATGTAATCTTAATTGGAATTTTTATACTCTTTATAAGAATAATGTGATATACTTTTGATAGTTAGGAAACGAGGAAATTGGGTTCGGAGTCTGACCACTTCACGCCCCATGAAGAGTTAGACGGACTATTTTGAAAAATGTAGTTCGTTTTTTTATTATATATTAATTAGTGTATAATGATATTGGAGATTCAAATGAAAAAATAGTAGTGATTGCGAAAAATATTTAATGAAGATTGAATGGAGGATATATGAATTATTTATTGAATGAGGCAGTACAAAAAGAAGAACTACAAACACTTGAAAATATTCTGAATGAATTTCTCACTTATAGTGATGAGAAAATTCAACGTGAATTATTACCATGTATTAGAAAAATATTAAGGAAATATCGTACAGAATTTAAAAAGAAATATCATTTGCCGAAAGAGGTTTGTATTTATAATAAACCACTTTATTGGGTTTTTGAACAAATAGTTCAAATTAGTAAAAATGAAAAGAACGGAGATTCCTTAAAACCAGTTCTAGAATATTGTAAATATATTATTAATCATTTAGAATTTAAAGATTCTAAAAACTCTGATTTTTTACTAGACGATGAAGTAGAATTATTAAAAATTGCTGATGATAAATATCAAATTTTTAATCTAGCAAAAAGAACAAAAAAAGAGATAATAATGTTTGATTTAACGTTTGTGTGTAATGATGAATTTACGTTTGCGTCAAAAGAATTTAAAAATGTGACATATCTTGAAGCTTTAATTATAAATAGTCAAAGAACTAATGGAAAAATGTTAAATTTTGTTCGAATGGTTGCTTTAATATATAATGGTTTAATTATGGACGATCCTTTTGAAATCCCTTTTGGATTTCACAGAATTATCAAAATTTATAGGGATCATGATGTTCAAATGACAAAAGACGAAGGGTTACTCAACTTTATAGAATTTTTTGGTTTCGCACTATTATATAATACAAAATATAATATTATTTTAACGAAACCTATGCGAAACTTAGGTTCTGAAATGGAGAAGGTTTTCAAAAATATTATAAATTATTGTTATCCAGATGAGTGTGGCGAATGGGTCGAAATTCCTGATGATATGTCGTGTCCTTGTGAATCAAATAAATCTTACAAAAATTGTTGTAAAAAAAAGCGTTTACAGTGGGGAATTCAAGACGGAGAAATTGTGAAAAAACTTCCTCTTGAAAAGCCTGTAATTAAAGCGCTGAAAGAAATTGAAGAAAAGATGTTAGATATTTTGCAGAGAAAACCAAAACCAAATGAAAAAGTATTTCGTCTTATAGTAAATCCAAATTTTCATATAAATAATATGATAAAAAAACTTAGAAAAATTGGTTTAGATGAAGAGAGATTATATGCAAGCTATAAAATTGAACTTATATTAACTGAAATGAATGTTCAGATGCTCCCTGATTTTGAAGAAAAAAATTGGAAGAAAGCATTGAAAGAATATCAAAAAATTACAGAAAAAGAAGGAAATATATTAAGTCAAGTTAGAATGATTGATGATTATTTAAAAGAATTATGGCCTACTTATTTGAAACAAGCCAATGCTATATTAACTTCATTATTAAGTGAAATGAAGGAAGATTATTTTAAAGTGAAAAAATTTAGAATCCAGAATTTATTTGACTTTGCAGCCTTTTGTTCAGAACGAGTAAGGCAAAATAATGAAGCGTTATGTGATGCTTTAGAGAAGGAACATTATGAGGTAGCAATGGCAATTAACCGTATGATGTATGAGGATTTAGTGAATATAAATGTATATTTTCAAAATGAAAATTTATTCGAAAAACATATTATGACTCTTTCTAAAATAGAACAAGGAATTTATAAAAAACTTGAAAAAGATGGGAAAATAAGTACAAAAATTGCTGTAAATCCTAAAACAGAAGAAAAGATTAATTATTCGATTACATTAAAAGAACTTAGCAAATATGCGAATGAAAATTACAAAGAATTGTATGAAGAGCTTTTCAGAGAGCTTTCAAGCTACACGCACATGAATATTACGACAACAGATCATTATTTTGAAAAGGCAGATCCTTTTTATGATGTTGATCCTGTTAATATTGCTGGAATTTTGGGTTTATTTTTAGTTAATCAGATTATTTTTGAATTTTCACGTTTGGAAACTTGTGAATTTGTCCATCGAGATATCGTTTATTTTACAGATAAAATTAAAGAATTATTAATTCCCGCATTCATAGAATTGAAGGAATTATACCCAACTCAATCATCACTTTATGACATTTTATTAAAATGTGTAGTTGATTATGAGTATGTAAAATAAAGAATTTATTCTTCATGGTAGGTATTATTTGATAAGTGTAAATTTTTAAAATCACGAAAATTCACACTTAGAAAGAACAAAAATTAAAAAATCAAGTAGTAGTTATTGCTTGATTTTTTAAGAAAATGTTTATGAGATATAAGGGAGTGAGTATGATGAATGATGGAATATATTATGTATATCTGAAAGCAATTCTCTTTCTTGAAACAAATGAGATTTTTTATAATGTCGTAGATACTTTAGAAAAAAGTACTGATGATTTTTTTACGGAGATTGATAAGGAGTTAAATTTAAATCAAAAATCAACGAAAGATTATACAGTAGTAAACCTTTTTTGCATTTTAGGAAAACCAAACATGGTAAGAGCTGCTAAAGAGAAAATAGTAACTATGATTCAAAAAAATACGAAAAAATTTATAAATGGTTCAAAATTTAAAATTGATGTTGAACATGGACAAATGTTGGAACGCTTCACGAATATATACAATCAATACATATTTGAAAATAAGTTATGTCCTAATACTTGTGAATTCAACCAGGGTGCATATTTTTGTGAATGTTTCTATGGAACAAAGAATTATATATATCAAACTCCAGATTATGTGCTGCAAGTAATTGATACTTGGTTTCAAAAAGAATTACCTTTGTTAGCTGGAAAGCAAATGATAAACCAATCATTTTTATTTAAAGATTTTGTGGGACGTAAAGCATTAGAATTAATTTCCAGTGTAGAAGATAATTGTTATTATTTAGTTTTTGAAGGAAATCGAAAAATCAAATTAGCCTATGATAATATAGGAACTCTTAACATGAATGATTTAAATGAATTTGTTGTA
>JAGZRP010000043.1 GCA_018381595.1 Bacillota bacterium | reverse complement strand
AATGCTTTCTGCTTTCTCACGAACTAATTTATCTTCTGACTCTTTTAACTGTTCTTCTAAATGGTGCATACGTTGTTCTAATTCTTTGATAACATGATTTCCATTCTTCTTATCATGATGGTGTTTTTTTTCTTTTTTCATACCTGTATTTTCATTTTCAGGTGGTGCGACTTGTGATTCTTCGCAAGTTTTTTCTACTTGTTTCTCATTGTTCTTGTTTTCATCCATGTAATCACTCTCCTATATTCTTTTTGATAAAGTCTAAAAGTCCAATCACTCTATCGTATTCCATTCGTTTTGGTCCAATTAAAGCAATCGTTCCTTCTTCTCCATCATCGGTTTCGTAATTTGTTTTGACAATCGTTACATTTTGGTCAAACTCATTTTCACTACCAATATATATATTGATATCATTTTCATCATCGGTCGTTTTCTCAATGCGACTTACAAAATCACGATCTTCAAACTTAGAAATAATATCTTGAATCTTTCCAGCATCGGAAGAAAACTCAGGTAATGAAATAATCTTACTCGTTCCTGCCATCTGCATTTTTGATTCTTGCGCAAAGTCTGCAAACGCGTTATAAAAAGCATTATATAAAGCCTCGTGTTGACTCACATATTTTCCAATGATTGGTTTTACTTCAAACTCTAGTTTAGAAGATACTTCATCAATTGGAGTTCCAATAATTAATTTATTGATCAATTCTACTGTTTTCTTAACTTCTTCTGTTTGGATTTGTTCTGGAAGAATCATATTTCTATGTTCTACATGTCCTTTATCTGTAATTACAATCGCAAGTAATTTGGTTGGTTCTAATGGAACTACTTCAACTTTACTCACACGATTTTCTTTTGAGGATTTTCCCAAAACAATTGCCGTATAGTTTGTTAATTCAGAAATAATTTCCATTGATTCTTTAATCGCATCACTTAATACAAGAGAATGATTTTTAAATATTTGTTGTAGCTTTAACATATCATCGCCAGATAATTCTTTAGGCTCCATGATATGGTCTACATAATATCGGTATCCTTTCTCTGATGGAATTCGTCCACTTGAAGTATGTGTCTTTTCTAAAAGACCAATCTCTTCTAAATACCCCATCTCATTTCTGATGGTAGCACTGGAACAATTCAACTGTTTACAAAGTGATTTTGATGAAATCGGCTTTGCTGTTTTAATATAATCTTCGACAATTAATTTTAATAATTGTGATTGTCTGGTTGTAATCATATTATCACCTTCTAGCACTCCTAATCTCTTAGTGCTACCGTCATTATACTATTCTATGTTGGCAATGTCAATACATGAGTGCTAAAACATTATTTTTTTATTTTTTCACAAAAAAACTTATCCGCTTGGATAAGTATTATCTACTTTTTGTATGTTCTTCTTTCTCTTCATAGGAATTAATTTCTTCCAGAATTGCTTTATACTTTTTATATTTTCTAGCTTCTAACATACCTGATGTGAAAATAAGAGGCATCGTAAATGCAAGTATATCTTTTCCAGCATCTACGTTCATAAAACAATATGCATATAAAAGAGAACATCCAAAATAAGATGCAGAAGTAATCAGTGCAAGCCCTTTATCACGCTGTAAGGCATCGGTTCCCATTCTTTTATAAAATTTAATATCATGAATATCCATAGATTCCCCCTCTTTCGTCCTACGTATCATATCAAAAAAATAAAAAGTAGTAAAGAAAAAGAGAGAGAATTCTATCATTCTAGCTCTTCTATCTTTGAACTATTTAAACTTGCAATATAGTGATACCATTTATTCTGAATCCATTTTGTAATTTTTAAATGTTTAATTCCTTTAAATAATAATTGGCGAATCCATTCAATTATTGCACACACAATAAATATTATCAATGCACAAGCAAATATTTTTACAAAAATTTTTAACCCAGAATATGTATTTCCCTCTGAAAATCCTAGTAATGGATATAATTTTTGTCTTATATAAGGATTATCATGAATTAGATAAACTCCTAATGTTAAGCTACTAATATGATTAATCATATTACTTTGGAAATGTAAAGTTCCAAAGTAGAAAAAATAAAATAATGCCCCCAACAAGACAAAAGAATTATCATAATTAAAAGTATCTAATGTAATCACATCTCCAAAATACTTTGTTAATTCTCCGTTGTATGCTACTAGTTGTGTTCCAAATTGATGAAATAAAAAATTAAATGTAAATAGGAAAATAAATATAATTAAAAATAATAATTGGTTTTTATGCTCTGTATTTACCTTTAAAATTCTTGACTTCTGAATTGGATAATAACGAAAATATGCTCCAAGCAGATATAATAAAACAAAGAATGGTAATGAATATCCGCCTGCATCACTATATAATGTTTGCATACTAAACGTAGGGAGAACAGATAATATAATAAATAGTGTTATTAATAATTTTTGAAATTGAGCTTTTTCCAAATTTTTCAACAATTTATTAATAAATGGACTTAAACAATATAAAAATAAATACATTTTTACAAACCAATAAGCATCAAAATCTAATGGGAAAACCATTTGAAAAAGTTCTACTTTTCCGACTTGAATCCAATCAAATCCCAGCATAATGAATAAAATCACTACTCGATAAAACCAAGATTGATTATTGAGTGAAATTGCTTTTTTAAAGTTAAATTTATTTTTACACTGATAATATCCAGTTACTAAAATAAAGCTATCTACATGAATAACAATTATTGTTTGTAACAATTTCATAATAGTTGCTGAAATACCAGTCATTCCTGTAACTACCTGTCCGTGTGTTAATATATGCCATATTACAATCATGAGCATAGAAATAATTCTCATTAACTCATAATTAGAATCTCTTGTTGTTTTACTTTTTGACTTTTCCATAATTCACCTATTCATATTAATATTATTTTCCCTATTTATTCTTTTATGTTAAAGTCATATGATATTATTCATTATTTTTTACTTTAAAACGCCATGAATATACATACCTAAATTCTTTTTCACATAATTCTTTATTTATAATATGATATTTAATCCCTGCATCGTCTAAATTATAATAAAAGGCTAGCATTGCAGGATCAGATAACTGTAATTCTACTTTATCTTGTAACGATAATTCATATAAATCACTTCTAATTTTTTTAAATGACTTTAAATCATTCCCACGTTGATAAAAATAAAATGATGCATTAACAATGATAATTATCATCAAAATATATCCAAACAATTTTAATATCTTTGATTTCATTGCATTATCTATTTTTAGATAAAACATCAAACAAATTGCAAACCAAGGTATTAAATAAAGCTGTGGAACATACCTTGCCCACCAGTTTTCTCCAACAAAAATGCTTGTTAAGAAAATACATGTAAGTGGTAAGAAAACAAATTTTAATTTTGTTTTATCTTTTCTATATAATATATATATTTCTACGATTAATAATGCAGTTCCTAAAACAAAGAAACATGCAGACCAAGGACCAAATCCTGCAATACGGATATCTGCAACTGATAATTGCTCTATTTCACTTTTATAAATTTTAATTGGAAATTTTAAACGAGGCTCATTTCCACCATATGTTACATTTTCTGTTCTTGAAAACATTGAAATAACAAATTTTTCAATGGATGATGCTTTTTTAAAACTATTTGGTTGCATTGTTGTAATAATATCCACTTTGTCTTTTCCAATTAATGGATAAAGTGGATTATGTTTTACTATTGTATTTCGCACATAAGATGAAGAACCTATTACAAATATTGCAATTGAAAACATAACTGTAAAATGAATGGTAATTCGTTTAAAATCATTCCAAAAGTTTTTTTCTTTTCTATTTTTATAGAGCCAATAAAAATAGAAAACTGCAGCTATCATTCCTGAATATAACAAACCAGTAAATTTCAAATTAATAAAAATACTACAGATTGCCAATAAATATATCCAAAGCCGAATATCCTGTTTTTTTGTAATATCAATATTTAATAGTACAATGACTTCCATGAAAAAGCAGATTCCCATAATTCCATCCACATAGTAATTAAATAACTGTGCCAAGATAATTGGATTCAAAGCTAATAAAACAGATAATATGAAACTTTGCTTCTTATTTAAAAAGGTACTTAAATAACTAAAACTTAATAACCCCATTGCCAAAATTAATAACGTTGTAATACATTTCCCACTTTCAATGTATCCTGTCATTTCATACATTACAGCAGATGTAATCCATGTAGCTTTTGGGTAGTGATTCATCCATTTATGATTCACTCCTGAATCTGGAAGATCGTTCATCTTCTCAAATTGTTCTGTTGACTGATAAAGAGGATTCCAACCATTTCTTAAATATCCAATAGACAGCTTGTGGTATGTATTTCCGTCTGCAGTTAAGTCATAAGTTCTAGAAAAAAGAAATGGCATTCCTATACACAGTAAAAAATACAGCATTAAAACAATAATTGTCTGCTTTTTTAATTTTTCTTTTGATTGCAATGAATAATAAAGCGCAGGTAATGAAATACTTATCACTAGTGTTAATACTAATGCATGATTTATTTTAAACATTTTAAAAATATGAAAAAAGAATAGTACACATAAAAAATAGGTTAAAATAAGCCACGATAATTGAAAGGGAGCTTTATCCCATAATTGTTGTTTTTTCTTCATAAAATCTCTACACCACCATATAACTATTTTCTTATTTCTTGTACATTATATCATAAATAACATTGTAAATAAAGCATTGTCATAAAAAAAGAAAAGTAATCTTGATTACTTTTTCTCATCTTGAAATAAAACATAATTTCCTTTTGTATTACCAACAGAAATAAAATAATCATTTTCTCCAATTGGCAATTGAACTGCATACATACCAGAAAGTTTTGTATCCATAACTAAATCAGAAGGATTTAAATTTATTGTTTCTAATGAAGAAGACTGATTTTTTAAAAATACTTTAAACTCAATGCTAGCACTCGTTCCATATTCTCCTAACTGAAAGCCATCTAAATCCAAATCATATTTAAATACCACCCATTCATATCCCTTTTTAGGTGTTTGATATTCATATAATGCTTTTTCATCATTTATTAAACTTTCTTTTACAATTTTAGCAGCTTTTTTTCCACGAACGACTCCATTCATTTTAAAGCGAATTGTGTCAATTGTTTTTGTTGTCACATTGTATTTTGAAACATTTACCCAATTATGATAAGTTTTTAATTTTTCATTTTCTTTTGAAACAATTTCTTCTTCTTTTAATACAGGGTTTTCTCTATATAACAACGTCAGTATTTTATTGTCTTCTTGATATGGGACTACAAAATTTGTAATGAATGGTGCTACTTCTTTTCCTTCGAATTCATCAAATGTTTTATATTTATCTGTAATGTTTGAATAATGATACTTATAATCAAAATACGTATTATAAATAGCACGATGAATTTCATTGAAGTTTGTTGCAAAAGCAATACATAATATTACAATGCATAAAATTTGACGCCAATATATATTTACTTGTCTCCTATCTAATTTATCTAAAAATTGTACAATTAATATATATAATAAAATTAAAAGTGGAATTGTACTACGATTTCCTAAGTCAAATCCTCCAACATAAAATAATGGTGCGATTGCAAAAAATGCAAAGCAGACAAGAAGTTCCTTCCAATTCTTTTTATTAATTATAATAATATAAACAAAGAATTCAAGAATAAAGAAAATAAGATATAAAAGTAAGGTTGTATTTAAGGTCCCATTATGAGAAGCTCTCATAAATACAAGCCCTTTTTGCGATTTATTTAGTGTATACATAAATGCAATTGGTAAAATGGCAATCACTCCAAAGAAATTTGGTACTGTTAGTAGTGATTTAAACCGTTTCCAATTTAACAATTTATTCAGTTTTTTACCAAAAATAATATAACAAAAAATCAAATAAAGGAATCCCATCATTGGAAATGGTCCATATGGAACTACAAGTGCAAACAAATAGCCACATGTTTTAAAATCTTTTTGTTGTAAGAAATACATCACAGCTAGCCATGTTGGTAAACTTTGATTGAATACCCAAAATAATTGTGTAACAAATGTAGACATACAAAACGGTGCAGAACTTGTATCAATATGTTTCATCCCAAATGGTTGAATTGGAACATGATTCATAACACTTACAATTACATTGATAATAACATCCAACCCACCAAATGCTAAGAAAATGAAAAAACAACGATATTTTATGTTTTTCATAAAACGACATACTAAATAAAAGAATAAAATCACGCCAATTGTTTGATATAGTAACATAAATATACTAGCAATTTTAAACCCTGCTATTTTACCAATCCATGCTCCTGGCAACCAAAAAGCAAAGTAATAATCTAAGATACCAGTATTTCCAAAGATTGCATTTTCATAAGGAAGTCCTTGATAATTATATGTAACAGGCCAAGAATGATCAATTAAATCATGAAAAATTGCATTTCTTCC
>JAGZRP010000042.1 GCA_018381595.1 Bacillota bacterium | reverse complement strand
TAGACCTATTTTATGGGATATGATTTTAGAAAACGCAGTGTCTGTTTTACATGCTGAAAACAATATAATTCAATTTTCTCGTGGCAAAGATGAATTATATGAACATGAGTTTGGTAAGAATGTTTATAAAAGAAGTATCGATTCTGTACTTGAACATTTACCACTTAAAGATAAAACTGTTATAGTTAATTTGATATCACCATTAACTGTTAGAAAAGAGAGAAATGCTAAAAGATATGAAAATGGCGGACATTTTGTTTCTGAAGATACAATGGATAATGTTTATGACAAAGATCATTTTTCTTACATTGAAACAGCAAGTAGTATAGGGTATATAGAAATAAAAAAACAAAAGTATCCTGTGATTACAATTTGTAATGATAAGAGTCTTAGCCCAGTTGAACTTAATTCATTTTTGTATTATAATTTAGAAAGAGTAGTAAATTACTATAATGAATTTAATAGGGAGGTAGAATATGAATTTAAAACAAATTCAAAAAGAAGTTTGGCAAAACAAATTAAATAAAGGATTTAATACTACGAATGTAGAAAAAGAGTTTTGCTTTTTATATGGGGAAGTAGCAGAAGCCTTTGATGCTTACAGAAAGAAAAAAGATGATCTAAATGAAGAATTAGCTGACATTGCAATTTATTTAATGGGATTATCAGAAATGTTAGGCTTTGATTTAGAAGATGAAATTATGAAAAAAGTTTCTAAAAACGAAAAAAGAGTATATAAAAATGTTGATGGCGCCAATATTAGAGTTAGTGACTAAGAAGAATATAATTTCTTCTTTTTCACTATTTTGAAAATTATTATGGGATATATGATGTAAATATTATATAAAAAATAATACATAGATATATTTGATTATTTTATAAATTAAATTTTATTTTGCTGGTATAAAAAATTTATGCTATAATCAAGGAAAAATTGGTCGTTCTTGTGTTAGGACAGAATTTCAAAATTAAGTGTCGCGAAGTTGTCGCAATAATTAAATACAATTATTTAAAATTGTTTAAAATCTGTACTTATTAATAAAAATTGAATTTTAAAAATATTGTGTTTTTTAAGAAAAAACAAGTATTTTAAAAAATACAAATGAATTTTGAAATTTATACCGATTCTCTCCTAAAGTTTAGATACGGGTTCGACTCCCGTTCGGGATACCAGTTTATCATTAAAAGTCTTGAAATCTCTAGGGTTTCAGGACTTTTTCTTATGCTAGAAAAGTAATATAAAGTGATACAGAGTGATATAGACTAATTTCTGTATTGGCATTTTTTTCGGCACTCGTTTGGAATTGAATATCTATCGTTATAATCTAGGGAAAATACAATCCAAAAAAGTAGCTACGATTTTGAAGGGATGTTTAAAATGAAAAAATTAATTAATATTACAGAACCAAAAGATATGATTAAATTTGTTAAAGAGGGAAATTACCTATTAGTAGATGATGGGATGGATGAATTTATCATTCATGAAAGTGACTTAACTGACTATATAGTTAACAGAAACGAAGATGTTAATATATATAAATCAGATGGCACATTCTTGCTTTCGACTATTGGATACTTTCTAAATAAAATTAACTATGAGTATAGAAAAAAGATTATAGAAAGACTTATAAAGTTACAAACTGGTGAGATTGAAACAAAAACAACATATTATTGTGAATCGACAATTTTAGAATATATAGGGTATTAATTCATCCTCTATTTT
This sequence comes from Bacillota bacterium, assembly GCA_018381595.1. Classification (GTDB taxonomy): domain Bacteria; phylum Bacillota_I; class Bacilli_A; order RF39; family UBA660; genus UMGS2016. The sequence goes on along the minus strand of JAGZRP010000042.1, from coordinate 4,858 downwards.
TAATTTTGCTAAATGATGGAAAAATAATATTTTTTTATGCTATAATAAAAATGTAAAGATGGGTGGTATTATTATGGCAAAAAAAGAAGTAAAGACTGATTATTGGGTATATGATTTGTTAAAAGAAGCTAATATTAAATTGGATGCTCAAGGTAGTGATATATTAGAAATAGATAATGCATTAAAAACAGCATCAAAAAAAGGTAATGGTAATGTAGGTTTTCCAGAATATGTTGGTGTAGTTAAAGATTTTATCATTGTTATTGAAGATAAAGCAGATTTATCCAAACATGTTAAATTAGATGGTAGTGTTATAAGTTTGGAAACAAAAGCAGTAACTGATTATGCTATGAATGGAGCATTATTCTATGCTAAACATTTAGCAAAAAATACTACATATAAAAAGATTCTTGCATTTGGTGTATCTGGAAATGAAAAACATCATAAGATTACTCCAATATATGTAGATGATACAGAATTCTATAGAGAATTACCAGAAGTAGAAAGTTTTATTTCATTTAATGAAAATAATATAGACGAGTATTATACAAGAACTATATTGGAAGAGAATACAGATATAGAAAAAGAAACATCAGAAATATTAAAGGATGCTTCTACATTGCATGAAGATTTGAGAAATTATGGTAATTTAAAAGATATTGATAAACCATTGGTTGTTTCTGGTATATTATTGGCACTTAATGAAATGGAGCATAAAAACTTTAGTGTAGAAAACCTAAATGGAGATACTACTAAAACAGATGGTCAAAAAATATATGAAGCCATCGAGGCAAATTTAAAGAGATCTAATGTTGCTCCAGATGTTAAACGAGACAAAATATTAAGTCAATTTTCAATAATAAAAGATACTACAATTTTAAACGAAGTAAATAAAAAATTGGCAAAAACACCTTTAAAATACTATACAGAGTTTTTATATGATAGGATTTATAAATCTATTAAATATTCTTCATCTGCTGAGGATTATTTAGGAAGATTCTATGGCGAATTTATGAGTTATTCTGGTGGTGATGGACAAACTTTAGGTATCGTATTAACCCCAAAGCATATTACAGAATTATTTTGTGATTTAGTTGATTTAAAATCAAATGATATAGTTTTAGACCCATGTTGTGGTACGTGGATATAGTATATCCGAAACCTAAGTAATCAGTTAATAAATAACCAATCTCTATAAACATAATACCATACTTTTTACTAAATTAAAATATTTTTTTATTTAATGTGATCATATCTATTTTTTAATACTCTAACTAGCTTTTTATGTAATTGTTGTTCTAATGTTTCTTCATTATTCTTTGTTAGTGTTCCGTTAAAACATAATTCTTGAGCTCTATCGTTATATAAACCTGAAACTATTTCAGTTAATTCCCAACCATATTTATTAATAATTGGCCTAAACATTTCTAATTTATAATCTGCTAATGTTATAAGTGGTTTAGTTGTACCTAACCATCTCATTGATTCTTCAACTATTGCGGTTCCTATTCCTAAACCTCTACATTTATCAGAAACATATAATGTACATATTTTTTGTTCTTCTTCATCTCTTTTTAGACAAGCCATTGAAATTATTTCATCATCATCTTCTGGATTTCTAACAAATAATATATTTCGTTCATCTCCATTTATAGTTGCAGGTAATTGTTTAGTAAAATACCACTCTTTATGTTTTGGGTAATCATCGCAAATAAAATCTGTTATCATATAAATTTTTGTAGCAAGTATCATAAAGTCTTCTTCTGTGACATTGCCTACATAATTTTTTAAACTTTCAATATTTTTCATTTCAGTTTCCCCTCCTTAAAATTGCCATTTATAATACCACTTTTTGCTATATTTGTCAATTTGTGATATAATACTTTCACAGGAGGGGATGAAATGGATAAAAATCGTAGAAATAGAATTGCTATTATTTCAATAATGTCATATTATGCAAGACAAATATTTGATGAAACTAAACTTTATGAATTTAGAAAATCACCATTAAGAGATGAATTGCTTAATAAAAAAATTTATGTATATTCTGCAAAAGAAGATAAAGCAATTATTGGATATTTTAAAGTAAGTGATATTTTAAATGGCAATACAGATGAAATATTAAGAGCTACAGGATATGACAAAAGACATGATGGTCATGAAATTGTTGAATATTATGGAAAAAATAATCCTAATTGTTTTGCTCTTCATTTGTATGATGTTACCGAATTTGAAGAATATTTAACATTAAGAGATATGAGAAGCATTTCAAAAAATGCTGATATGCCACAATACATCAAATTTATTTATGATAATGATCCATTATATGAGGTTATTAAAGAATGGGATGAAGCATTTAGCTTAGATGGCAATTTATGTGATAATCCTAGTAAAACAAAGCAAATAATATTACAAAAAGCTAGAATGAAAGGAAGAAAATAATATGGAACATGAAATGAAATTACAACCTGAGTATTATAATTTTATACTTAATGGTACAAAAAGAATCGAAATTAGACTTTTCGATGAAAAAAGACAGCAAATTAAAATTGGAGATACTATCAAATTTTTAAAAGAACCTGATTTGAATGAGTCATTTAATGCTAAGGTTACTGGTTTATTAAGATATAATTCTTTTGAAGATATGTTTAAAGATTTTGATATTTCTATTTTATCTGATAAATCTATGACAAAAGAAGAATTAATTGGTGTTCTTGAACAATTTTATACAAAAGAAAAACAAGAACAATATGGTGTTTTAGGAATTAGAATTGAATTAGTATAAAAGATGGTAATGAGTTTATCTCTCAAAGCCATCTTTTTCTTTGTTTAAATCTAAATTCTTAATATCGTCATCATCTAAAACCTCGTCTTCATACATATCATTAACAACATCAATATATTTATCATCCTTATCATACCAATTATGAAGTTTACTATATAAGAATGATATTAATTTATCAAATTTATCTTTCCAATATTCAATCGTATTTTTTAAACTACTTATTTTTGATTTTAAGAAAGAGATTTCATTGTCTTTTTCTTTAATATTGTTGTTTAAAGTTTTAACTCTTAAAGTAAGTGCTTCGTTATTTTCGGTAAGAGTTGTAATTGTTTTATCTTTTTCTTTAAATTGTTCATCAGCATTAGTTAAAATATTAGATAAGTTTTGTATCTTATCATATTCTTTATTGGTATTATCAACTTGATTGATAAAATCGATAAATAAATCTTTATCTGATTTAGATAAGATATAATTTTCTTTATTTAACTTTGATATTTTAAGTTTATCAATTTTATCTTTTATATCTTTAGAATTTTGTTTAAGTTCTAAAGATTTTTTATTTGCTTTTTCTAAATTTTCATTGTTCTTTTTAAGTTGTTTTTTTAATTCAATATAGTTATTCATATCAGAAACATGTATATCCATATTTCTTCCTTTTTGTTTTTTCTTTAAAGTTGAATCTAAATTATATTCTTGATTAAATTCTTCAATACATAAAGTTCTCATTTTATTTTGTAGTGTAATTAAAGATTCTTTTGTAAACACATCAGATTTACCAACTTGTTTTTCCATACCATTTTTATTTTTATATTTTATTGGTACTCCTACGATATGCATATGTGGACTTGTTTCATCATAATGAATAATAGCACTAGCTACTTTAAAGTTTGGAACTAATAGTTCTAAATCATTAACTTGTTTTCTATAAACTTCAGACATTTTACTTTTAAATTCATGATCTTTCGTATCCCAATACTCTTTATCTCCAAGTTCAATAATAATTTCACATGCTAGATCTTTCTTCTCGTTATTAGAAACATTATCAAAATAATTATCTATCATACGACTAGGTCTAGATTGTTTAGAATTGTATTCAAGTCTAACATCTTCAAATTCATCTAAATAAAGTTGTTTAACATCTTCTAATGGAGACGAAGTACCTCTAATAATTTCTATTAGTTCTTGTTCATTATCATATTTTCTATAATTATGTTTATCAACTTTTGATAGTTGTCTTACATTTTGAATAGCATTATTTGGTAATGAAGTTGTTTTACTTAAGTTATTTTTTCCATTTTGTTTAGATATATTTTTTCTATTCTTATCACTACCTAAATGCAATGAATAAGCAAGTTCTGCCATAAATTTCCTCCTTTCAGAATTGCACCATTTTGGTGCTTATTTTGTTCATCCAAAATTTCTAACCCCCTAGGAATTTTGTACGCAGTGCATACAAAATGTCCAGTGGGCTAAGGTTTAACACCTTAGAATCCGTTTGGCTTTATTTCGTAATAACTAAAACTATCGTAATAGTTAAAACTTCATAAAGCATATATTTTTAAATTGCTATCGCCACTTTCATTGCTAAAGCAACAAAACGTGCCACGCATTTTAAAAATCTTCTTCGGTTACATTATCGGGTATTGTTTCAAATACATCTCTAATGTTAACCTTTATATCATTAGGATGGTTCATTGTAGCAAGCATTCCCATTGATACCCAATCCTTATCTCCATTATTATCTTTTTGTAATGGAAATATTCTTATAGGAATTTCATTTGTCAATAAAGGTCCAATATCTAACTTTTCAGTTTCCTTATAATAAGTTCCTTTATAAAAATTAACTTCATAATATTCATTTAATCTATATAAATGTTGCATAACTTTTCCAATTGGTAAGTATTCACTATATCTAATATTTGTAGTCATAGAGAAAGCATCAACACTATAAGTAATAGGTCGTTTTCTATCAATATAACCTTTCTTATATAATTCTTCAAAATCATTATAAAAAGTACTTCTAAAGTTAATTTGTTTAACTTGATATTTATTGTTTTTATCTTCTAATTCAAT
>JAGZRP010000041.1 GCA_018381595.1 Bacillota bacterium | reverse complement strand
ACAAACGTTTGGAAGAACTCCAAAAAGATGGTACTTTGGCTAAGTTGGCTGAAAAATTCTTTGGAAACAAAGATTATATTCCAACTAAAGATGCTTTGAAAGTTCCAAGCAAAAAATAAGAAAGTCTCTTTTGTCAACTGTAGTCGGTGACGAAAAGCCTTTGTTTATTATATGATAAATAAAAGAGGGAAATGATGAAAAAGGTAAAATTTTTGCCAACTTTGAAAATTGCTTTTGAAATTCTTATTGTTGTGTGTGGATAAATTATGAATGACAGTGCATAATCAATCAAATTAAGGAGAAGAGAAATGACCATATTAAAAACTTTTAGTGATACGGTGAAACAATATCCTTCTAAAGTTGCTGTTATGTATAGCGGAGGAGAGTTTACTTTTCAAGAAGTAGATGTGATGTCTAATTTTATTGCTAAGCAGCTACTACTCAATAGCGATGAAGAGACTGTACCTTTTTATATAGAAAAAAATAAGTATGTTTTACCAGTTGTTTTGGGGATAATGAAATCGGGTAAAATTCCGTTACCTATAACAAATAGTCTTGAGGTCAAAATATCATTAGAACGTATTAGCGAAGTTGTCTTTGACGTGTTGATAAGTGATAGGGATGTTAAACTTGAAAATCATTCAGTAACTCTTTTGCTCTTACCCAAAAAATTAGAAAGTTACAGTGAGTATCAAGAAGTAGCTACAACTAAAGAGAATGAAATTGCACATATTATCTGTACTTCTGGAACTACTGGGGTTCCTAAAAAAGTATTTTTAACTGATGATAACATAGATTGGCTTGTAAAAGAATTTTATAAAATTGTGAAGTTTACTTCCGAATCAAAATTTTTATTTACAACTCCCTATACTTTTGATGTTTCATTAACAGAGATTTTGGCACCTGTATATACGGGTGGTACTTTGGTTTGTTACGATGGTGGGATTCAGAATATTATTCGACTAGGAGAAACAATTGAGAAAAAGAAGATAACTCATTTATCATTATCTCCGTCTTTTGCTGAAACTATTATTGATATTAGTGGGCCAGAAGTATTCCAGAATTTAAGAGCGTTGTGTCTAGCAGGTGAGACATTTCCTAGTTCATTAGCGAATAGGTTGAGAGGGCTTATTCAGCAAGGGTGTCGAGTATTTAATTTATATGGGCCTTCAGAAACAACAATTTATGCAACCTACTATGAGTTGAAAGATAGAAAATATAATACTGTTCCAATTGGTAAGCCTTTGCCTGGGGTTCAACTAAAGATAGCTTCTCAAAAAGAGAATTCTAAGATGGCAGAACTTCTAATTGGTGGTAATGGAGTAACGGAAGGGTATAGACTACAACCCGAATTAAATAAAGCTAAGTTTAAGTTGATAGGTTCAAATAGGTACTATGTAACGGGGGACTACGTTTATTACCAAGGAGATAACTTGGTATTTAGTTCAAGAATAGATAGCCAAGTCCAAGTAAATGGTATTCGTATTGAATTAGATGAGGTAAAATCTATTGTAGATAAACTTAAATCAGTTAAATCATCACGAGTTGTTTTTTATAAGAAGAAACTTGTCGTATTTTATGAAGCCGATTTGAATATTAAAGAAGATATTATTAGAAGTTTACCTAGTTACTTAAATCCGACGGTAGTTAAAGTTGAGAGTTATTATCTCAATCAGAATAGAAAGTTGGATGTTCCAAAAATGCTTGAGATATATTATTATAAAAAACAAAGTCAACAAGGAGATGATGTTAGAAAAAATATTTTAGATGTACTATCTAAATTTGAAAGAGTTGATATCACAGATTTGGATTCGTTAGAATTAGTTAGATTTTATTTAGAGATTGAGGATATCTTTGATATTGAAATTAAAGAAAATGATTTTTATAGGCTAAAGAGTGTAGATTCGATTGTGGACTATATTAGAAATAAATCATTTTTTCAAGAACGTTCAACTGAGCCAAACGATAGTTTTACTAAAGAACATGACTTGGTTAATTTAGAGTATAATCTCACAAAAATGAATTATCGTTATTTGAAAAATATTATTACTCCTAGCCCGACACAAAAGAGACTTTATAAAAACAATCAAAATCGTGTTATTGGTTTTAATTTAGCACTGGAAGAAGTGACTTATTTAGAATTGAATAAGCTGCACCATATTATTAAATATTTAAGCTATAAAATTGATATATTTAGACTTGTTGTCGAAAAGGAGCAAACTCGATTTAGCATAGGTATTGTGAATGAAGGAGATTACTCACCTAATATTATTGTACTAAATAATTTACCAACAGAGTTAGAATTACAAGGAATATTAGATAATATAGAAGTGATTCCTATTCCAATTATTGTGGTGGGAACAAGAGATAAAAAAGTAAGATTTTATTTTCCATATCATTCTATTGATGCATCATCATTAAATAAACTTGGAGATACAGTATATCAACTGTACGAAAAAAAGATAGTTATTGATGAAGTACCTAGTAGTTCACTGGTTGCTTTTTCGCAGTTTAAAAGGGAGGTGTTACAGAATGATGTCTCTGGGGATGTTCTTGCTAGATTGCCAAAGATAAAGCCTGCTATTGAGTTTGAGAAATTAAATGATGAAGTTCAATGTTTTCAAGTTTCTTTACCAGAAGATATTAAAGGAGACGATGTATATCTTTTTACAATTTATGCTATCTCACAGTGTATTTTAAGCGACTATAATCTGTCTGCTATATCTGGGGGTCTATCTTTGGATTTTAGAGATTATGAACAGTTTGATGCGTATGACTTAATAGGAGACATTCACAAGAAAATTCCATTCCAAGTAAATCGAACTGAAACTTTTGAGGAGTTTAAAAACTCTCATTTCAAAATTTTGGAGATCTATCGTACAGGTATTGATTACTATGAAATTGCAATGTTAGGAAATGATATGAGTGCTAAAGAAGTGCAAGAACGATTAAATAATCTGTCTCTATCAATAAATTTCATTGGCGAAGCATTTAGGTTAAAAGATACTATTAATAATATAATTGATGTTGATTTTGATAAAAATTTTATTAATGTATTTGTACATGAGCGATTTGCATACGCAGTTATAAAATCTGAGTTATTGAGTAATAGTGTTTATGACTTAATGCATAAAGATAGCAAATTCGAGCTAAAAGTAATTGATAAAAAACGACTGGAAAATGAGGAGACAAACCGATGAGTATTTATAAAGATATAGTAGAGGGGTACCAACTGAATAATATTCAGGAAAAGGATAAATTGAATAACGTTTTGGTACAGCTTAATGAAAAAGATGATCAAGAGATGATAAATAGAAAGAATTTCATTGGGCATTTTACAGCATCAGCATTTGTTATTTCAAAAGATAACAGGCGTTTATTGATGGTTCACCATAATATTTTAAAAAGATACCTACAGCCTGGGGGGCATATTGATAAAAATGATAGAAACCCGCTAGATGCAGCGAAACGTGAGCTGTTTGAGGAGACTGGGATAGATTCTGAAATATTGACGTATCAATGTGCAGAACCATTGAATAGCTTGATACCTTTTAATGTTTCTGTGCATAAGATACCAGAAAATAAATTGAAGAATGAGCGTTCCCACTACCATTATGACTTGCAATATTTATTTTATATTGAAAATGAGGTTGATGTGAAAATTGACAGCAACGAATCGAGTTCCTATGAGTGGATTCAGCTAGATAATGTAAAGGACATGGACGGCTATAAGGAAATCATTAAGAAGATTGAAAAACTTGAAGCAGCTTCTCAAGAACGTTTTTTATCTAATATGCTGAAAGGTGCATCGTTTGAAGACATATCATGTATTACTGTACAACATATTATTCCAAGTACAATACCGATTATCATGACATTGCAAAAAATATTTGGGCATCGTTTGTTAGTGTGTGCTAAACCAAACTCTGTTGATAAGATGGTATGGCACAAGCTAGAAAATATGGGGGTAAGATTAACATTAGCTTCAAGGGATGAATATTTTAATGTAGATTATCTGGGGATAAAGAGTAAAACAATTTTATTAGACATTGGTGGGTATTTTGCCTCAATTGCTCAGATTCCAAACTTACCTATCGAGTGTATCATTGAAGATACAGAAAATGGGATTCAAAAATATGAGAATGTTATTGATCAAATAGAATATCCGTTATTTTCTGTCGCTAGAAATCCCCTGAAGAAGAATGAGGATTACTTAGTTGGTGCGGATATTGTTTTTGGGACAGATTATATATTACATCAAAAAAATTTATTAATGCAATATATGCAAGTGGTTTGTATTGGATATGGGAAAATCGGTTACGGCATCTGTACCAAATTAAGAGAACTTGGTATTAGACCGAAGGTGCTGGAAAAAGATAGCATGAGAACTATTCAAGCGGTACGTGATGGTTGCGACATTTTGCTAGAAAAAGATTTCAAGAATATTGATTTGATTTTTTGTGCGACCGGTTCAAAAAGTCTAGATATTTTAGATTTTCGCTCTATCAAAGATGGAACCTTCCTAGTCTCTGCAACATCTAGTGATGATGAATTTAATTATAGCTATTTATTGGATGAATATGAAGAAATAGTCGAAACTTCATTAATCACTAGATATGAAAGTGAAGACAACTATTTCTATCTGTTAAATCAAGGAACACCAACTAATTTTGTAGTAAACTCCGCTTTGGGAAATTATATTTTATTAGTCCAGGCAGCCATTCTATATACAGCTAAGAAGTTTATTGAAGATAGAGAAATGGCTATAGCTAAGCAAGTAAACACTCTTTCGGATGAGGATAACTATAATATTGCGAAGCAATGGTTAGAAGAGTTCTGCTAATGAACAAATATCTGAGGAGTTTATTTTGAATAAAAAAGAACAACAAAATACATATTTACTTGTAGGGAGCCGTATTATTTCTCGTGTTGGAGATATTATGTTTGACTTTGCGAATAACACTTTTTTATCGAGTGTAAATGTTAAGTCACTTATGTTAGTTGGTATTTATCAGACATTAGAAAACATCATCAGTGTGATTTTTAATCTTTTTGGTGGTGTTCTGTCTGATAACTTTCAAAGAAAACGGATTATCATTTTAACAGATATTTTAAGCGGAGTATTGTGTCTTGCCTTATCTTTTATTTCTAATCAGCAGTGGTTGATTTATGCTGTGGTTATCACAAACATTATATTAGCTTTTTTCTCATCATTTTCAGGCCCTGCTTATAAGGCTTTTACTAAAGAAGTGGTGGAAGCAGATAATATTTCAAAACTAAACTCATTACTAGAATCGTTTATAACGGTAGTTAAAGTCGTTGTTCCCCTGGTATCGGTATCTCTATACGGTTTACTAGGATTATATGGTATTTTACGTCTAGATGGGATAACATTTATTGCATCTGGGTTGCTTATTCTCTTTATTCGTCCCATACTTGAAGAAAGTACTGGGAAACAGGTGTTTTCATTATCGAAAATCTTTTCAGATCTTTTTGAAGGAGGAAGGTATCTAGCTAGTCAAAAGGAAATTTTGTACTTGGTTATTTTATCTGCGATTGTTAATTTCTTTTTAGCAGCTTATAATCTGTTGTTACCATATAGCAATCAGATGTTCCCAAGAGTTACCGTTGGCTTATACGGTGTTTTCCTAGGAGCAGAAGCAGTAGGTGGTCTTATTGGAGCGTCTTTAAGCAGTATTCTCAATAAAGTTTTGAAAATAAAAACAATGATTTTATATCTTGGAGTATCAGGTGTTTTTCTATCTTTGACACCTATGGTATACTGTGTTTTTCCAAGTGCTTATATGCTTGCGTTATATCCTGCTTTATTCAACTTGTTTTTGACTATGTTCAACTTACAGTTTTTTTCATATATCCAAAAGAATGTGGATAATGTCTTTCTTGGTAGAGTTTTTGGGATTATTTTTACTGTTGCAATTTTATTTATGCCCATTGGGACAATGACATTTACTTTTCTTTTAAGCCCTAAAAATATCTTTAATTTTGTTATCGTTGGTTTATCTATAGGAGGTATTTCGCTTCTCTTTTATAGGATTTTTAGCAAAAGATTGAGGTAAATTTTCAGAGTAATTTTAGCTCCGATGGCGTAGTAAAATTGCTTAGTAAAGTCACAATTTATATACTTGTTAGGGCAACCATTACACACATAAGGTAATCGTTTTAGAAGTGGGCGGGCCTCACATTTTGAGTGTTGATTGATTCCTTGATGGTAAGGTGTTTACATACTTTTTTAGAGACAGTAGATGGGTCGCCGATTAGTTTAGAAATAGCTCTAAATGTCTTGTTCGTTTCTCATAAAAGTCAGCGATATTGCAGGGATTGGTATGACTAGCTGAAGCGATGTTGTGAATGTACTTGAACAAGATTTTACTGGCATAGGGATTCCCTCGTTTAGTGATGTGTTCCTTAGCGAGAAAGTTCCCAGATTCATAGTGTCTCAGGTCAATGCCAATAAAAGCGTTGATTTGATTGGTATACTGCGACGAATATCTCCCAATTCGCCAATGATAGATGTCGCTGTGGTTTCTGCGATGCCAGGAATTGACCGTAAGATGTCATACTCTGGTAAAGGCTGAGCTAGAGCTACCATGTCGTT
>JAGZRP010000040.1 GCA_018381595.1 Bacillota bacterium | reverse complement strand
TCTTTAAAATCTAACAAATCAGACTGTTCTAATAATTCTTTAGGAATTGTTATTGTATCATCAAATGCAAATTGATTCACAATATGACTTTTTAATTGTGTTAAATCTATATTCATATTTCACCACCACGACCTACATTATACACAAGAGTAAGAGAAAATGCAAATATTATTTGTGAATGATAGGTCTAATTTTTTTCTGATAAGAGAAATCATATTGTTCGGAAATTTCATTCACAAGAGAAAATGTATCTTCATGAATATCCACTATCTTTTCTGGATGATATATTTGCACATAATCTTGTTCATTCATAATTATTTGATTGATAGGATCATAAATACTTCCATCTTTTGAAATCAAGACATGTAACTTTTTTCCAATCATGGATTGAATCAAACAAATTATAATATCTCCTTCTAGTTTCCGAGCAAGTGTAGCTATATAATGTTCATTTTTCTTATCTAATGATGTTACAGAATATAAATTTTTATCAATCACTAAACTGTATCCATCTTCTGTTTTATGAAAGGCAGTAAAACCATGTTGTTGAAACAGTTCTTGATATGAATGATAAAGAAAATCTAATTGTGCTAAAAATAAAAAAGGAATCAATTTTTCACTATTTTCAAATTGATACAAATAATTCAAATACAAATCAGGCTCTACTTCGATTCCAAACCCTTTTAATAATTTCTCAAGTCCTATCTTTTCGATACATTGAAAAATCAGGGAATCATTCATATTTTTAAAAAGACTACTATACTTTTCATGTTCTTCTATTTTCTTTTGGACAATAAATTGAAATAAGTTGGATCCTATCATAATTCGGTTTCTTGTTTCTTCTTGGATTTGTTTTTCTATATTTTCTTTTAACAAATTCATAGTACACTTCCTTTCTAAGAACAATGACAAATTGCATATTTCATGATATAGTATCTAAAAAAAGAGGTGATTTCATGGCAGTTGGTATTATTGCAGAATATAATCCATTTCACAATGGACATTTATACCATATAGGAGAAGTCAAAAAAAAAGTAAAAGATGAGCCTATTATTATTATACTTGGAGGAAACTTTTTACAACGTGGGGAAGCAAGTACTTTAAATAAATGGGATAAAACCCTTCTAGCACTTTTTTATGGAGCAGACTTAGTTGTAGAACTCCCTTTCCCTTTTGCAACTCAGAGTGCAGATAGTTTCGCACATGGTGCTATCTCTTTACTGAAAGCTTTAAATGTAGATAAAATTGCCTTTGGAAGTGAATCTGATGATATCGAAATGTTACAAAAACTAGCCGATATTCAATTAAATCACAAAGAATATCATACGCTTGTAAAAACCTTGATGAAAGAAGGTAGTAACTATCCCACTGCCCAATCAAAAGCATTAAAAAAACTAACAGGAACAGAAATCAAATTACCCAATGATATTCTCGCCTTAAGCTATCTTCGTGAAATCAAAAAACAAAATGCTTCTATTACCCCTATTTCTATCAAACGTACCAATGATTTTCATAAGTTAGATAATTCTTCGATTACTAGTGCAGAAAGCATTCGTAATTTACTAAAAACAAATATATCTGTTTCTAAATATATTCCAGAGGAAACAGAAAAATTACTCACACAAGTAATTCCTAAAAATGAAGATTATTATCCATTTTTAAAATATCAAATCTATAACAATTGGAATCACTTAGAAAAATTTCAAACGGTAGATGAAGGAATGAAGACAAGAATTCAAAATGCCATCAAAGTTTCTAACACATATGATGAACTAATCAATCATATAAAAACTAAAAGATATACTTATAATAGAATTCAAAGAATGTTAACTCATATTTTATGTAACTTTACAAAAGATGAGGCAAACCAGATGAAAGAAATCGAATATATTCGTATTTTAGGATTTAGTGTATTAGGAAAAGAATATTTAAATACCATAAAAAAGGAAGTAAAACTTCCTATGATTACAACTTTTTCAAAAGGCAACAGTGAAATGTTAAATTTAGAAATGAGAATCACTGCTTGTTATTCTTCTATTTTTACAGAAGAACACCAAAAACAACTAATAGAAGATGAATACAAAAAAGGTCCTATTCAAAAATAGGATCTTTTTTTTAGAATTGATTACATTTTCCACAGTCTAAGTTAACAACTTGGTTCTCTTCAGAACAACTGTATTGTGGAGTATAAGTGTGTCTATAAATATGACGATTGATGACATGTGTATGAATTGGACATACATGAGGAACTTCGTGGAAACATTCCTTTTCAACACATTTTGTAATTGTTGGCTCTACAACTGGACAACCCATTTCACCTTGTTGAGGCATAAATGGTTGTGCTCCACCCATCATCATGGGATTTCTTCCACAGCCACATTGATTTCTAAACATTTTTTAATCCCCCTTACCTAATCTATCATATGTACTGAATCAAAATCGGTATAAGTGAATCGCCTTTATCTGTATGAATTTTAAAAGAAAAAAATACCTAAAAAGGCATTTTCATATTTCCGTTCTTCATTTGCTTCATCATTTTTTTCATTTGTTCAAATTGATTGACCAAACGATTTACTTCTTCTACACTTCTTCCGCTACCTTGTGCAATTCTTTTCTTTCTAGTTGCTTTTAATACTTCTGGGTGTCTTCTCTCATATGGTGTCATAGAAAGAATAATTGCTTCTAAATGCGCCATATCTTTAGGATCTACTTTCACATTATTTAATCCCATTTTAGAAGCACCTGGAATCATTTTAATTAAATTTTCTAATGGTCCTAATTTCTTAATTTGTTTCATCGTTAATAAGAAATCTTCTAAATCAAAAGTTCCTTTTCCCATCTTTTTTGCAGCATTCATCGCTTCTTCATCGATCACACTTTCTGCTTTTTCAAGCATACTCATAATATCTCCCATACCAAGAATACGACTTGCCATACGGTCTGGATAAAACTCTTCTAAACCATCCATTTTTTCACTCACACCTACAAATTTAATTGGCACATGTGTTAAGTGACGAATAGAAAGTGCAACTCCACCTCTGGTATCTCCATCTAATTTTGTTAAAATAGCTCCTGTTAATTTTAATTGTTCATGGAATGATGTAATGACATGAATCGCATCTTGCCCCATCATACTATCTATTACCAGTAATATTTCCTGTGGATGCACTTCATTTTCAATGTTTTTAAGTTCTGTCATCAATTCTTCATCAATATGAAGACGACCTGCTGTATCAATCAAAACATAATCATAATTGTTTTCTTTTGCATAGGAAATCGCATTCTTTGAAATCTCAACTGGATTTCCTTTCCCTTCTGAATAAACTTCAATATTTAATTCTTTTCCTAACTGCTTTAATTGATCAATAGCTGCTGGTCTATATACATCACAAGCAACCAATAATGGTTTCTTATGGAACTTTTTACGAAGCAGTAAAGCAAGTTTTCCAATTGTTGTAGTTTTACCACTTCCTTGAAGACCAACTAACATTAATGTAGCAGGATTCCCACTTGTATTTAAATCAACCTTGTCTCCGCCAAGTAATTCTACTAATTCATCTTTTACAATTTTAACAAATAGTTCACTTGGCTTTAAACTTTTTTGTACATCTTCTCCAAGTGCTTTTTCTTTCACATTTTTCACAAATTCTTTAACGACTTGATAATTGACATCAGCTTCCAATAATGCCAAACGGATTTCTCTTGAAATTTCATCAATATTTTGTTCTGTTATTTTTCCATAACCTTTTATTTTATGAATTGCGCTTTGTAAGCGATCTCCTAAATTTTCAAACATGTTTATCACCTCATTCATTATATAATAAAGACGGCAAAAAAGAAAGCTTCTTCTTTTCATTGACAAATTTTCAATTTATCATATAATAAAAAGTCAAAGGAAGAGATTCAAATGAAAGAGAAGAAAAAGCGGAAGTTTACCCCAAAACGATTGTTAAAATCATTAAAATCGTATCAATTTAAAAAAGCGTCATTAAAAGAAATAAAAAATGGAAAAGAAATGCAATTTTATATTTCAAGAAAAACAGGTTTCTTATTACAACTGATTGCAAAAGATGAAAAAATCGTTGATGGGAGATTATATGGAGAGTTAAAAGATTCCGATTTATTAAAACTAGACCCAAAAACAAGAAATCAAATTATATATCATAATTTTCATTTACAATTCTGTGGAAAAGTCGAAGAAAATCAAATAATTTTTAAAATCACTCCTCAATTGCCTAAGTATTTAAAGATATTAGAAACAGTTTTCCACACGACTTATGAACCACAATGGAAATCTTTTCACAAATTTAATCATAATTCCCTTCCACTTTGGAATCCGTGTTTAGAAGAAAGTGATTCCTATATCACGGAGAAAATCAAAAAGACACTTGATAAACTAAACTATCGAGTAAAAAAGAATCTCGACAAAGAAAAATTAAAAGATTATCGATATCAAACACCAAGATATGCGAATAAAATGAAAAGTTCTTATCCAGAAATAGATTATTGTATGATCAATTATGGTTTAAATGATAATATAACAAAAAAAGAAAAACAAATCTATGAACAACAAAAAATTATCATAAAAAAATTAGACGAAGCCAAAAAAAATATTCCAGCCAATGAATATCTTGTATTCTTAGAAGAAATCCCTAATTTATTAGACTATTATGGAATCAGTGGTATCCCTCATTCCCTATCTGAGTTGGCAAAAAGAAATCAGATGAATAAAAGGCAAATGTGGGAAAAAATTCAATTAGAAATGAAAGCATTAAATATAAAAGCGAGAAAACGAGAACATGTCAATTGGGATGAATTTTACAAAAAAAGAAATATGGAATATAATATCTTCCGATATCCAAACAAGGAATTCAAATATCTCATAGATGCTTATGGTTTATTTGGAAAAAAGAAAAAAGAGGTAGTAAATATGAGCGCAAGCGAAATAGAAAAATTAAAGATTGCAGAGCGTGATTTCAACTGTATTGTTGCTGGAAATCAATACCGTATTGAGGGACAAGAAAATCCAAACAAATTTCGTTTAAAAAACTTTCATTTTTTTAAAAAAAGAAAAAAAGAAACTTACAAATTGCAAAATCCATTTTCAGAAGTACAATCAGAAAATAGAAGTGATGAATTTTTAAAAGAACAAGCAAAAATGAAATTAGATGTTGAAAAGTTGAAAAAAGAGTTCACAGAAGAAGAATATTATGCATTTTTAAACAAATATGACTTTTTATTACGTTACTATGATTTGAAACCACAACTTTTAAGTGAAGAATATATTCAACAAAAATTAAATGTAACTCCAGAAGATGAAAACGAATACCATCAACAGTTTGAGAGGGAACTCATTCGTGAAAAAATCCAATTAAAATATGAAAAAGAAAGTGTACATTATCGAAGAACAAAAAGATTATTAAGTGAAATTGATATGTTGCTATCTGACGAGCATCAAATTCCAGGATTTATTTCTACTGAATTAGAAACCCAATTAACAAAACGATAAATGAAAATCCACAGAAATGTGGTTTTTATTTTGTATGAAAAAAATGAATCACTTCTGCAATTCATTTTCTATTTTTTAAGCACTAACTAATGATATATGGATTTGCTTCTGTTCCATCTCCACCTGTAATATTAACAGTAGACTTCAAAAATAAGCTTGGGCGTATTGCACAATTCAATGACACTGAGAATCCAATGTATAAATAACCAGAGGAATACATAAAAACTGCATAGTAAGGACTTCCAGAACTAGGTGTTTGTAGCCATTCATCAAATCCTTTGTAAAGCCAATTCCCTTCAGAGCTGCAATGTGCATTTCGAGCATAACTGGATAAACTTTCGTCACAGATACTTCTTGCTGCATATCCATAATCACTTGGATACATTAAGCCAATATTCTGTGTTGTTTTCGTCGGATTTCCAGCAGATACAGCGGTTCCTCTCTCTTTTAAATAAATTTCCTTTGAATAAATTCCCTCCGTCGTATCATGTCCACCTAAATAAAAAACACTTGTTTCAATCTGATCCTTTGCTAAATTATTAAGCCCATTATAATAATTTCCATTTAAATATTCTTTTAAACTAGATGTATCCCAATTATTTTTATTTCCACTATCCCAGTTTACTCCTCCAAATACATTATTTTTAATAAGTTTGACTTTTCCTTCAAATACTCCAATAATTCTCCATGTCTCACCATTAAACGTTACATAATTCTTTACTTCACTATTGGAACCTCGATAGCGAATATTTTCATAATCATCTGTAAATAATCCTTCCGTATTTCCATTTGTATTTTTATCTGATATTATTTTGGCAAGCCCTTTCAATGGTAATTTGATTTTACATGTATTTTTATCGTACTTTTCTATCTTTACATCTTTATCTTCAGCAGTTTTAATTGCACACCAACTATCATTATTTATTACAAGTGAAATATCACCATCCTTAGTGATGCTCATTTTTCCTCCTAATGGTTCTTGTCCTTTATAGTCTAACTTATCATGGTTAGGAAGTATAATCGTTTCACCTTCATAGGTATTCTCACTTTCTAGTAATGCTTCTGCGACATATTTTTCCCCTGCCTTTAAGATTCCATATGCGGTATCCTTAAATGCATTCTTCTTTGCCTTTGTA
>JAGZRP010000039.1 GCA_018381595.1 Bacillota bacterium | reverse complement strand
ACTACAGAACCATTGATCCGTTGCTCTAAAGATAACTGGTTTTTTCGTTCTCCAATCATGTGGATAGGAATGGGTAATAAATTTTAATTTTAATAAAATACCCATTTCATCTAATTTCTTTGTGACTTCTTTATTTGCATCTTCAAAGTAAAGCCCTGCAAAACCAACAGATTCCTCTGTTAAGATTCCTCTATCATCGACACCATTTACCATGTCAAGACCAAATTCTTTTCCAATCATAAAGTCATCTGCACCATAGCCTGGGGCGATATGAACAAGACCAGTTCCTGCTTCTAATGTAACATGGTATCCAATCACAACAGGGAATACTTTTTCGTTAAATACATGTTTATATTTTAATCCTGCTAAGTTTGTTCCTGGAATGATTTCTAATACTTCATAATGTTCCCATCCAAATTCTGAAGCTAGACTTTCTAGTAAATCATTAGATACAACGTAATGAATTCCATTCACATCTACTTTTGCATATTCAAAGTTTTCTCCAACAGCGATTGCTGTATTACCAGGAAGAGTCCAAGGTGTTGTTGTCCAAATCACTAGTTTTTCTCCTGCTTTGACGTAATCATTTCCTTCAACCACTTCAAAGGCAACAAAGATAGATGGATCTTTTCTGTCTTTGTATTCAATTTCTGCTTCTGCTAAGGCAGATTCACTGGATGGTGACCAGTAAACCGGTTTTAATCCTTTAAAGATTAATCCTTCTTTTGCCATTTTTGCGAATACTTCGATTTGAATGGCTTCTACTTCTTTTTGATAAGTAATATATGGGTGTTCCCAATCTGCCATCACATTTAATTGTTTGAAGTCTTCTCTTTGTTTATCAACTTGTTTTTCAGCATATTCACGACACAATTTACGGAATTCTGCTTTACTTAAACTCTTTCTATCTACTCCACTATTGGTAACAGCAGTTTCAATAGGAAGTCCATGGGTATCCCATCCTGGAATGAATGGTACATAATACCCTTCCATCATCTTATAACGATTGACAAAGTCTTTTAAAATCTTATTCATTGCATGCCCAATGTGAATATTTCCATTCGCATAGGGAGGTCCATCGTGTAATACAAATGGCGTATTGTCTTTATTCTTCTCTAAAATACGATTGTATAAATCCATTTCTTCCCATTGTTTTCTTCTTAATTTTTCATTTTCAGGTAAATTACCTCTCATTTGAAATTCAGTTTGTGGCATTAATAATGTCTCTTTATAGTCCATAAAAATCCTCCTCTAAAATAATAAAAAAACCTTAAGTCAATTGACTTAAGGACGAATGCTCGCGGTACCACCTTAATTTATAGATTACTCTATACACTTAAAACTATAACGCGTTACCGATCTTACCTTATCCATAAGATGCACTTGAAAGTGATTTTAGTAAATGGTTACTTGTCTTCTCTCACCTTTAAAGACTCTCTTTTAAAGCACTACACTTACTACGTCTTTCGCAATTGCTTTCATATGTAATATAATATATCATATTTTATAACATACCGCAACAATTTATTCCTGATAACTTTTGGTTTTTACTTGATATACCTTCATAAATTGTTTTTGTTTCCGTTCATCCTTATAAATTTTTTGTGAAAACTCGCTTGCTTTATCCATATCTATGAAAATACTATGTTTTAAAACATTTTGACTTGTTTGAAATGAATTTGGATTGATGTACTCTTCTCTATTTTGAAGTGCAGCATAATAAATCCTTTTTTCTGCTGTTGTCATATTCTTTGCATATTGAATCATTTGAAAAACAGTATCAATAAAAGATAATATGACTTCATAATCATAAGTTGCCGCAAAGAAACGAAATTCTACCGTTCTTTTTTGGTGCGCTAAATTTCTCTTTGGAGATAAAAGCGAAGATAAATAGGGATGTAAGTTCACTGTATATATTTTACCGAAATCTCTTAAAAAAGTTCTTAGAAACTCCAAAAGAGAAATGTCTTCTCTAACAAGTAAAGCAATCTGTTCTTCGGTCATACTTACTTTCAATGGCTTTGAATGTGCATGGAAACTTTTACGAATCTGTTGATATTCTCCGGTTCCATAGCGAATTAAAATATCTTCATAATAGCAGAATAACAAAAGAAAATTTTGTAAGTAGGAAAGATTATCTTCAAAAGCTTGGGCTCCGACATGAATATGAAGTCCACTACTGCTTGTAATCATCGTATTTTGTTCTAGTATTTTTAAAACTAACTTTAAGTCTTGTAACCAAATCTTTTTCTGATTCATAATTGGAGAATTGATTTCTAATCCTTTTTTGGTTTCTGTTTTACAAGTGCTCTCTTCTTTTAATTTCCAATCATTATGAATTTTATCTTTTTCTTGAAACCGGTTTAACTCATCTTGTAACTCGATATCTTTTGCGGTTGCAAATTCAATTTCAAGTCCACAGGTATCCATTTTTGTCAGTGCTAGTCGTTTCACTGGATTCCACTTCCCTTTTTGTAAGAAGTTATTTTAACAGATGATGCCTAAAACGTCAATCGAATTTTCTTTTTATTTTATTTTCTGTTAATGATGCTTTTTTGATTGCTTGATCCCCAAATTTTTGTTTCAGTTCATCTACTACAAAATCAAGGGTTTCTTTTTCAATTTGTTCTGTTTCATCTTCAAATAAAGAAACTTGATAAGTGACATTTTCAACTAAATTATCTAAGCGAATTCCAATGAGACGCACGGGTTCTCTTTTCCATGCTTCTAAAAATAATTCTTTACTGATTTCAAAAATATCTGAAGTACTGCATGTTGGGTTTACAAGTTGCTTTTGATGAGAATAACTTTTGAAAAATTTATCTTTTACAATAATTGCAATGGTCTTTGCATATTTATTTTTCTTGCGAAGCGATAATCCTACATTTTCAGCAATTGCATGTAAAATAGGAAAAATCTCCTCCGTAGAGTTCATATCTTTTGGAAGTGTTGTTGTATTTGAAATTCCTTTTCTTTCTGTTACTTCCGATATCACTTCTGAATTATCATACCCATTCGCCCATTCTACCATTTTTAATGCACTATTTTTAAAATATTTATATAAATAAGATGCATCAGAATGCGCTAAATCAGAAATCGTATGAATATTGAGTTGATGAAGTTTACAACTTGTCTGTTTTCCAATTCCAAACAAATCGTCTACAGGAAGAGGAAACATTTTTTTCTCTATTTCGAATTGATACAAAGTATGAATTTTATTTGGTTTGGAAAAATCTGATGCCATTTTCGCACAGAGTTTACAATTGGCGATCCCAATATTCACTGTAAACTTTAACTTGTCATAAATTTCTTGTTGCAATTTTTTGGCAAATTCTAATTCATCTCCATAAAGTTTTTTTACTTTTCCATAATCCAAGTAACACTCATCAATACTTGCTACTTCAATATCTGGAGTATATTTACTAAGTAGTTGAAATAATGCATTGGAATTTTTTTGATACCAATCATAATTAGGGGGATAGGTTCTTAATGCTGGGCATTTCTTTCTTGCACTAAATAGTGTTTCTCCTGTTACTACTCCACACTTTTTTGCCTTTGGAGATTTTGCTAAAATAATACCACGTCTTGACTTTTCATCTCCACCTACCGCTGCATAAGACTCTCTAATATCATACTGATATCCCTTATTCAACAAATCAATTGCAGTCCAAGATAGAAAAGCATTATTGACATCAATATGAAATATAATTCTCTCCATACTATCACCATTTTTATTATAACACAAACAGATGTTTGCCGAAAGATTTCTAATTTAAAAACCAAAATTTTCTAACAAAAAAGTATCAAAATAAGATTGATACTTTTCATATCACAAAATCATCTATTTCTCATATTTTATAATAGGTGATACTTATGCGTAATAATAATTTCTTTTGTGGACGTGGTCGTTGGTATATTTGTACTTTTTGTTGTTTTACATTATTAATTTATCAACTAATTCTTACTTTTTTCCTAATTACTAGGTTTAATTTATTCTTACTATTTTTATTTTTGATACTCTTCTTGTTTTCCATTTTTCGTATTATATGGTGATATAATCATTTCTGTTTTATAAATGGAATCTATCATGTGACTGATTTTTCTACACATGTTATATTCGTTGTCATCCCATTCTATTTTATCGGGAAGTGCCATTAAAATAAATAATAAGATTCTCTCTTCTTCTAATAAGGGATAATTTCTTTCATACCTTTTTAATAATTCATCAAATTCAAAATCTAAATCATGTTTTTTATAAAACTTATAGAAATCAAAGATAGGAATTCCAAACTCAGATTTATCCCAACTTGTTAAATATGCATTTTGATTTCTGATAAAATGAGAAAGTTCTAAATGGTTATGTAAAACAACTGTACGTTGTTTTCTTTTTTCTTTTACTTTATCATACCATTTTTCTAAGGATTCTTTCGCATAATAGAGACTTCCTTGAATTTGTGAAAAATTACGGGCTAGTAAATATTCACTGGGACTCATAATTACATGGGTTTCAATGACAGATATCATATCATCATAATAAGTTTGTAAATAAAAGATATTATTGCTAATATCTTCATAAAGTTTTTTAAAATCACTAATGTCTACTTCTTTATAGTGTGTTGTTTTACTGTGAAGTAATGCCATTAAATCAATCAAATCCGCTGCTTTTTGTTCTGGTGGCATTGGAACATCATCTTCTACTTTGGTTACTAAAATATCATCATCTTCTTGGCTTACGATTTCAGGAAAATATTGAAAGTTTCTACTCTTTAAATACTTTAGTATTTCCTCATTATCATGATCCTTTTTTTCCTTCAGTGCATATCTTCCTGTATCGGTATCAATAAATGTTACTTTTCCACGCATTTGATATCTTGTTGGATGAAATTCATATTTTTCTAAAACACGGTTTAAACTACGCATGTTGTGATGGAATCATGATTTTATCACCAATTTTAATTTCGTTTAAATCATTATAAAGTGCTAAATCATCTCTAGATGTATCATACTTCTCAATAATAGTTTCTAGAGAGTCGTTTTCTCTTACAATATACACTTTGTATGTCGCATAAGTTTCTTTCGTATCCATCTGTTCTAAAATTTCGTCAATTTTATTTTCCTGTTCTCTTTCTTCTACATATTCTTCCATTTTCTCTTCTTCCTTACTTTCTATTTTTTTTACCTCTTCTGTTTCCATCGCAGGTCTATCTTCTTTCTCTTCTTCTTTTTTTATTTCTTCAATTTCAGCTTGAACGACTTGTGCTTTCACTTCTTTGATTTCTTCTACAGGTTCTATCTTTTTCGCTTCTTCCTCTTCTTCTTTCGCAAATAATTCTTGTATTTCTTGTTCAATTGTATCTAACTTAGAAACACCTGTTTCTTCTACTTTTTCACGGACAAGTTCTTCAATTTCCTCTTCTTTTGAAACTACTTGTTTTTCTATTTCTTCTGACTCATCTACTTTTATATTCACAACAATTGGATCTTCTATTATATTTTGTACACAAAGTTCAATATGTACGGTTAACACACTTGAATTCACAATTTCATAATAGAAGTCATGAATATCAATGATTGCCTTATCTAAATTACAATTTTCAAATGTAGATTCAAATGGTAAATCATAAGAAAATGCCTCAACACAATTACTATTCTCGGAAATTTTATATTCTCCACTTACAATAAATGAACCTTTTACTGTATTCGCATCAGGATGTATGGTATGTTCCAAGGAAATACTTGTAATCTCTGCTAGATTGGTTTTAAAAGGAATTTCTTTATGAAATGGAATTATTTTTTTCATACTTTCCCACCTTTCACTTTAAGATTATGTTTCATTTTAAAAAATATACAAAAAATAAAAGAGAACTCTTCTAAATTTTAAATTGATATCTATAAAATAAATAAATATTCCTAATAGAAACTTGATATAAATTGTATCACGTAGTAAAATGGAATTAGATGAGAGAAATCTCATATAAAAGATGGGAA
Organism: Bacillota bacterium; assembly: GCA_018381595.1. GTDB lineage: Bacteria > Bacillota_I > Bacilli_A > RF39 > UBA660 > UMGS2016. Next base: position 854 of record JAGZRP010000039.1, on the reverse strand, counting down.
TATTCAACCTTCGTTTGTTGAGTGCTTCCCGAATTTGGGTTTGCACCTATTTCAGTGAAATGGGTGCTATTTTTTTATCTCAACTACTAATAGTAGTAAAAGAAGTAAAATGAGAACTGTATGATTTAGAACTTTTACAATAAAAATTCTCTTTTTCATATTCTCAAGCCTCCTTCCTATTCATCTGGAAATTGGCAAGCACCCAATGGTTAAATATTCCTAATGATATATATTTTTTCAAATACAACTTTTCCTTGTTTCAAATCAATAAAATATCATTGAAATATCTTGATATAAAATATATAACGTAGTAAAATAGAATTAGATGAGAGAAATCTCATATAAAAATGGAAATATTCAACCATTCTACGTTGAGTACTCACCAAACTTTATGGGTAAGCACTGAATCTACGTGAGTAAATTGAGTGCTATTTTTTTATCTCAATTACTAATAATAGTAAGAGAAGTAAAATGAGAACTGTATGATTTAGAACCTTTATCATAAAAATTCTTTTCTTCATATTCTCTAGCCTCCTTCCTATTCATCATGGAAGCTCGGCAAGCACTCAACGGTTAAATATTCCTAATGATATATACTTCTTCAAAGATAACTTTTCCTTGTTTCAAGTATATATAAATAGAATTGAAATATCTTGATATAAAGTATATAACGTAGTAAAATAGAATTAGATGAGAGAAATCTCATATAAAAAATGGGAATATTCAACCTTCATTTGTTGAGTGCTTCCCAACTATTGGTGGTGCACCTATTTCAGTGAAATGGGTGCTATTTCTTTATTTCAACTACTAATAATAGCAGCAGAAGTAAAATGAGAACGGTATGATTTAGAACT
>JAGZRP010000038.1 GCA_018381595.1 Bacillota bacterium | reverse complement strand
AATTAAACATAATTTTACAAAAAAATGAAAAATTTTGTAAATAAAAAAAGGATTTTGAAAATTTATCTAGTATATTTTAATTAGGGGGTGCTTTATGATAGGACAAGATGAACTACAAAGTTTAAGAGAAAAAGTAGATATTGTAGATGTCATATCTAGTTATATCCCATTAACACAAAAAGGAAGAAATTTCTTTGGTGTTTGTCCATTTCATGATGATACCAATCCTTCTATGAGTGTTTCTAAAGAAAAACAAATATATACTTGTTTTGCTTGTGGCGCTTCTGGGAATGTATTCAAGTTTATTATGGATTATGAACATATTAACTTTAGAGAGGCAATCTCTAAAGTTGCAACTATGGCTGGCGTAGATTTACATCTTTCCAATTCTATTAAGCCTACCGTTCAAAAGAATCAAAAATTATATGATTGTTATGATATTGCATCTAAATTCTATCAAAACAATTTACACACTAAAAGTGGACAAGCCGCATTCACTTATTTGAAAAATAGAAATATGGATGATGCATGTATCAAAGAATTTGGAATTGGATATGCAACCAAAGAAAATCATATTTTAACAGATTTATTATCTAGTAAACAAATTCCAAAAGAGGAGCTTTTAAAAAGTGGACTTGTTGTTGAAAATGAATATGGATTGTTAGATATTTATAAAGATCGTGTCATGTTTCCTCTTTGGGATTTAGAAGGGCGTGTCGTTGGTTTTTCTGGAAGATTGTACAATGGAGAAAAGCAATTTAAATATATTAATAGTAAAGAATCGGAAATTTTTAAAAAAGGGGAATTACTATATAATTACCATCGCGCCAGAGATGAGGCCAGAAAAGCAAAACAGATTATTCTAATGGAAGGCTTCATGGATGTTATTAGAGCATATACAGTTGGAATAAAACATGTAGTTGCAACCATGGGGACAGCTGTAACAAGAGAACAAGCGAGTCATTTAAAACGTTTATCTAATGATATTATTATTTGTTTTGATGGAGATGAAGCAGGAGCTAAGGGAACTGCTTCCTGTATCGAAGAATTAGGAAAATTAGGAGTCACACCAAAAGTAGTTCGCTTAGAAGAAAACTTAGATCCAGATGAATATATTCAAAGATACGGAGTAGAAGCTTTTCAAAAGAAATTAGAAAATCCTATGAGTATGATGGATTTTAAATTATCGTATTATAAAAAAAGCAAAGATTTAACAGACAGTGCCGATTTAACACTCTATGTAAAAGAAGTGATATCCGAACTTGCAAAAATGAAAGATGAAGTCATGCGTGAAGTTACTTTAAAAAAGATTCAAGAAGAAAGTGGACTAGATATTAACTTTTTGAAAGAACAACTTATGAAATTAGAAAAAAAAGAGAAAACTACTGTTGTACCACCAGTTTTAAAAGAAAAAAAAGAGGGACAGCAGAAAAGAGTTACGAAGTATGAAAAGGCAGAAAAAAATTTAATCTACTATATGTTACGTGATGTATCAGCAATTAAAATTTACGAAAAGAAAGTAACATTTATGCCAACAAAAGAATTTCGTAATTTGGCACGAGAAATTTGTTGTTTTTACAAAGAATATGGTAGAATAGAACTTGCAGATTTTATGACTTATATTGGTCAAAATGAAACAATGCAAAAAGCATTATCAGAAATTCTATCATTATCATTGAAAGAAGAAGCAAAAGAAGAAGAATTATTAGACTATGCAAAAGTGATTCGTGAATATAGTATTAAAGATGAAATCAAACGCTTGCAAAAATTAATGATTGGAGCAAGCACAGAGGAAAAAACAAAACTTGCGACAAAAATCGTAGAATTAAGGTTAGGGGATAAAAAATATGATTAATGAAATTAAAACATTTGAAGACAGAAAAAAAGAATTAATAGAATTAGGAAAGAAAAAAGGATTTGTTACTTATGAACTTTTAGCAAGTTCTTTAAAGGGATTAGAATTAGACGCAGATTCATTGGATGAATTATATACCATGTTCAGTGAAAATAATATTCCAATTGTATCAGAAGAAGAGGCAAATGGTGGCGATGGTGGAGAAGTCAAAGCCAAAGAACCAGAAAAGTTAATTTTAGATGATGAGGTATTAACCAAAGATTTAACGATTAATGATCCTGTTCGCATGTATTTAAAAGAAATTGGTCAGATTAAATTACTTACGATGGACGAAGAACTTGCTCTTGCAGATCGTATTAATGCAGGAGACGAACAAGCAAAAAATACATTAGCAGAAGCAAATTTACGTCTTGTTGTAAGTATTGCAAAACGTTATGTAGGACGTGGAATGTTATTCTTAGACTTAATTCAAGAAGGTAATATTGGATTGATGAAAGCGGTTGATAAATTCGATGTAACGAAAGGGTATAAGTTTTCTACTTATGCTACTTGGTGGATTCGTCAAGCGATTACACGTGCAATTGCAGATCAAGCAAGAACCATTCGTGTTCCAGTTCATATGGTAGAAACCATTAACAAATTAGCTCGAGTACAAAGACAATTAACTTTAGAGTTAAACCGTGAACCAACGGAAGAAGAACTTGCAAAAAAGATGAATTTATCTGTTGAAAAAATTCGTGATATCTATAAGATTAGTCAAGAACCAGTTAGTTTAGAAACACCAATTGGAGAAGAAGATGATTCTCATTTAGGAGATTTTGTTCCAGATGAAAGAAATATGAGTCCAGAAGATTATGCAACCAATGAGATGTTAAAAGATGAAATTTCAGAAGTACTTCTTACATTAACAGAACGTGAAGAAAGAGTTATTCGTCTTCGTTTCGGATTAGAAGATGGAAAAAGTAGAACATTGGAAGAAGTAGGTCAAATGTTTGGTGTTACACGTGAACGTATTCGTCAAATCGAAGCAAAAGCATTACGTAAACTTCGCCATCCATCACGTAGTCGCAAGTTAAAAGATTATATGGGTGACTAATGAAGTTATCAAAACGATTACAAAAAATTGCAGATATGATAAAAACACCCTATGTCATTGATGTAGGGTGTGATCATGCATTATTAGATATCTATTTAGCACATTTTAAAAAAATAAATTGTTTGGCTTGCGATATTAGCGAAAATGCTTTAACATCTGCTAAAATGAATATCAAACGTTATCAAGTAGAATCATTTGTTTCCACTTTATGTACAGATGGATTAGAACAAGTTGAAATCCCTAAAGATGCTACCATTGTTATTGCTGGTATGGGGGCGATGACTGCTTTCACAATTATCGAAAAACGATTAGAAGAAATCAATCATATCATTGTAAGTGTACACAGTGATATTGAATTATTTAGAAGAAAAATGGTTTCTTATGGATTTTATATTAAAGAAGAAGCAGCTGTATTTGAAAAAAATCAATACTATGTTATTTTTGCTTTTGAAAAAGGAATTAGAGAGTATGAGACAATCGATTATGAACTTGGTCCATTTTTAAAACATGATAAAGATTATGTTTCTTATTGTATTAAAAAACAAAAGAGAATTCTCTCTTCGCTTCCAGATAGTTACGTAGAAAAAAAAGAAGGAATTATGAAAAAAATAGAAGCATACCAAAAATGGTAAAAGAAAAAGAAGTTTTGCACTTCTTTTTTTTAGACAAAAAATGTAGGTCCATTATCAACAGCAGTAGATATATTAGAAGATACCGCTTCCTTTTGAGAATCTATATTGGTAGAATTTATTTCTTGCGTTTTTTGATTTTCACCGGAAATAGCACTTACTTCTGTTTGACTTGTAGTGGCAGCTTGAGTTGGATTGGAATTTGCAGTTACATTCGTTGTAGGAGTATCCACTTTTTTAAATTCATTCATTACTTGAAACATCGTTCTTGCATTTTTCATAACCGGTGTAATTTGTTTTACGGCAGGAATCGCTTGGTTTACAATATTTAAAGTACGTTGTGTATTATTTAAAATATTTCCCCAATTGATTCCCTTTAATCCACCTGTTAAACTCGAAAAAATTCCTTTTTTAACAGGAGCTGCTGCTACATATGGATACATTTGATAATACGGATTATAATAATTCATGTTATACTCCTTTCTACAATATTATATTCAATACAAGAAAAAATGTTTTACTTTGTCGGGAAATATGTTATAATTAGAAGTATAAAGAATAGGGGATGCGGTAATGAAAAATAGGAAATCAATTTTTTTGTGGCCTTGTATCTTTGTATATCATTTGTTACGATATGCAATCATGGGATTTACTACAATTTGTTACCTTGTATTTTTATTATTTGAGTTTGTTTTTATAAAAATACCAGCGTATATTTGGACCGGAGTTATGGCTTTCGTTTTATTGATTCAAATTGGAATTGACTCAGTAAAACGTTTATTTAGACCGTATACGAAAAAACGCGAAGCGAAACGTGAAGAAAAGGCAAGAGAAGCAAAACGGGAAGAAAAACGTTTGATGGAAGCTGCAAAAAGTGCCACTGTTCGTAAAATAGAATCTGCAAAAGATGAGCTGAGAGAACAAACACTTGGTAAAGAAGCTTCCAAGAAAAGAAAAGAAAAAGAAAATGCAAAGAATGCTGGAAAAGGAAGTTTAGTAGAGCGCTTCCAAAAAATGCTTGATGAATCTACATTACTACGTAGTATGCGTAATCAACGAAACATTAAACGTCAAGAAATGTTGATTGACTATAACGGAGAAGATGCAGTTAAAAGTGATGTTAAAATCATGTATGAATATGAGGCACGTACACCTGAGGGAAAAGTGATCAAAGGATATATGGATGCTTTTTCGAAAGTGGAAGTCCATTCATTCTTATTAAGCGAAGGGTATCAAGTCTATAGCATTAAAACGAGTCGTTGGATTACTTTATTCCATGGTTCGAGTGGAAGTGCTAGTGTTAAAATTAAAACCAAAGATTTGATTTTCTTTTTAACGCAATTATCTACTTATTTAAAAGCAGGAATTACGTTAATTGATTCACTACACATTTTAACAAGACAATATGCAAAGAAAAAAGGATACAATAAAGTATTCAAAGAAGTATTATATGATTTATCAACCGGTGTTGAATTTAGTGATGCTTTGGCTCGTCAAAAGAAAGCATTCCCTAAATTATTAGTAAATATGGTAAAATCCAGTGAAATGACTGGAGAACTTCCAGAAGTATTAGATGATATGGCTGAATATTATACAGAAATAGATAGAACAAGAAAGCAAATGATTACAGCAATGATGTATCCAGCGATTGTATTTATTTTATCTGTAGGAGTATTTACATTCATGTTACTTTACATTATTCCTAAGTTTGTAGAAATTTATGAAAGTATGGATGCTTCTAAAATTCCTGGTATTACACTTGCCATCATGGCAATGAGTGATTTCTTGAAATCATACTTTGTGTTCATCTTGATCGCATTAATACTATTCATCGTTGTTTTCTATCTTACTTATAAAAACGTACAACCATTTAGAAAAAATGTGCAACGTTTTGTTATGCATTTGCCAATCTTTGGGAATGTCGTCATTTATAATGAAGTAACAACATTTACAAAAACGCTATCTAGTTTGATGAACCACAATGTGTTCATTACGGATAGTATGGAAATATTGGAACGTATTACCGATAATGAAATTTATAAAGAGTTAATTCAGGATACAATTGATAATTTATCTCGTGGAGAAAAAATATCAGCGGCATTTGCAGGACATTGGGCATTTCCAGTCCCTGCTTATGAGATGTTAGTAACCGGAGAAAAAACAGGAGAACTTCCAGAAATGATGCAGAAAGTTTCTAGTTATTATCAAGAATTACATAAACAAGCTGTTACTCGTATTAAAACATTTATCGAACCAGCCATGATTATTATGTTGACAGGAATTGTTGGAATTATCATTTTAGCAATCGTGGTTCCTATGTTCTCATTATACGACACCGTTATGTAGAAAGTGGTTAGTTATGGAAATATATTATATCTGTTGTTTATTTGTATTTGGAACTATTTTTGGTTCCTTTTACAATGTAGTAGGATCAAGACTTGCTAGAGGAGAATCCATTGTTTTTCCAGGAAGTCATTGTACACATTGTAATCATAAATTAGGGGTTTTAGAATTAATCCCTATTTTGTCTTATATTTTTCAAGGTGGAAAATGTAAGAAATGTAAAAAGAAGTTATCGATATATTATCCAATAAGTGAGTTTTTAACAGGGGTTTTATTCGCACTTTGTTATGTTCTATTTGGGTTTTCAATTCACTTTGCAATTGGAATTGTCTTTGTTTCTATTTTAATGATGATTATTGCAAGTGACATAGAAGATATGATTATTCCGGATGAACTGCTCATCATCGGTTCGATTCTAATTTTTATTCTACTTTTTTTCGAAATAGGGTTAAAAGGAGCAATACTTCAATTATTACAAGGAGTTCTGGCATTTTTCTTTATGTGGGGACTCAAATTGTTTGGAGATTTTCTATTTAAAAAAGAATCAATGGGTGGGGGAGATATCAAATTATTATTTCTCTTTGGGCTCGTACTAGGATTTCCACTTGCAATCGTTTCTATTTTTATTGGTTCTATTATAGGACTTCCAATTTCTATTTTCTTAATGAGTAAGAAACGTTCTGATATCATTCCTTTTGGACCATATCTTTGCTTTGGTGCAATTACGTTGTTTTTATTAAATATTCCCTTTGCAGATATGTTAAAAGCATTTACGTTTTACTCATAAGTAATGTAATAAATAAAGAGGTGACAATATGAACGAAATTTTGATTCAAGATTGGGACTTAACCGAGGCAAATGTTTATTTAAAACCATTTGTGGTTTTGATGCACGGAGAAGCAGCTTCTGGTAAAACAACAATTGCAAAACAATTGTCAAAAGAACTAAAAATTTGTTTAGTAAGTCATAATTATGTACGCAATTATTTTTATCAAAATGGGTATGATAATTTTGAAGAAATTCAATCAAAAACTATGGATATTACGAAAAAAAGAATTCAATATTTAAAAGAACATC
>JAGZRP010000037.1 GCA_018381595.1 Bacillota bacterium | reverse complement strand
CTATGTTGGTACTCCCATTACCATTCCAAATATCACTTATTCCAGTACCCTTACTTATACTAACTATACAAAACTTGGGCCTGAACTGGGAATGGAAAAATTAGATAAAGTCATTCGTTCTAATTTTAAAAACTTAAAAAATGTCTTACACTATAATCTACAAAATGATATTTCTTTTTATCGTCTCAGTCAAAATTTAATTCCTCTTGCAACCAAAGAAGATGTGTTATTTGATTACCCAAAACTTTATCAAAAAGAATTTTTAGAAATTGGAGAAATCATTCAAAAAAATCACATGAGAGTCGACAGTCATCCTGATCAGTTTTGTGTCTTAAATAGTACCAAACAAGAAGTGATTGAAGCAAGTCGTCGTATTTTAGAATTCCATCATCAATTATTTCATTCCATGGGATTAGAATGTCGAATGATTATTCATGGTGGAAGTTCTACATTTGGAAAGAAGCAATCAATGATTCGATTCATTCATCAGTTTCAAAAATTGCCAGATGATATCAAACAAGAAATTATTTTAGAAAATGATGATAAAGTATTTACAATCACTGATATTTTATCACTTTGTGAGAAACTGAATATCCCTTTCGTGTTAGACTATCATCACTATAGATGTAATCATGATGATGAAGTATTAGAAGATTATCTTCCACGCATTTTTAAAACATGGGAGCATACAGGACTCAATCCTAAAATTCATTTTTCAAGTCCTAAAAATAAAAAGGAATTCCGTAGTCATAGTGATTATATTGAAATTGATTCTTTTCTTGAGTTTTTGGACATATTAAAACCCTTCGGGCAAGATGTAGATATCATGTTAGAATGTAAAGCAAAAGACGATGCTCTTTTTCGTTTAGTCCGCCAAATCAAATATCAAACGGATTTTCAGTTTCTAGATGAAACTACTTTTCTTGTAAAATAAAAGCCGATATTTATCGGTTTTTATTTTTCCCATTCTGTAATCAATTTATGAAGTGGATCTGTTGGATAAACATATTTATAATCTTTAGATACTCGTAAGTCTTTTTTTACTTTTTTAATTGCTTCAAATGAGATTGGCTTTTTAAAGCGATGGATTTCTCCTACTCTTAATGCATAACAAGTTTTAAAGTTTCTTCCAAAATAAGCAATAATATCATTACGAGCTAAGCTCTTTTCATTTCCTGTTTTTTCAATAATTGTTTTCACATCCCCATAAATATAACTAGAAAAACGAATATATCCTTTAATTTCTTTGACTTTGTTTTTCGTATAAATATAGATGTTTCTATCAAATAATTCTTCTGGAAATGGTGTTGTTCGAAATTCATATTGTTTATATCCATCAAATATTTGTCTCGTATATTCATAATCCATAGTCATTAAAATGATTGCATGTTCTCTATCAAACCTCATCTATTACACCTCTACGATTCATTATATCACAATTTTTTGAATCACAAATCATGATAAGTTTCTAAAAGAAAAGATATCTCTTTTTGAGATATCTTGTTTACATACTTAGGATATATGGATTTTCTAATGTACCATCTCCATTTGTAATTAATACACTTGTTTTTAAATAAATAACAGGTCTAATTTGATAAGATGATGTAACTGGAACATTGGTTTTTACTTCACCTGTTCCTGTCACTACAGTTCCTCCGGTTGTATTTCCTGAATAAGGATTCATAAGCCACTGAGTAGATTCAGAATCATATCCTTTATTCAAATATAACCAGTTTCCTTCTGTGGAACAATTCGCATCGGCATGATATTGTGCTAACTCTTGTCTACAACTACTTCTTGCTGCATATCCATAATCACTTGGACTCATTAATCCAACATTTTGCTGATACATGATAGGACATCCACTACAAGTCCCAGAACTTTCTTCTTCATTATAAATCATACTAGCCATATGTCCATTTAAGTCAGGGATAGCAGAAACACGGAAGTATTTGTTTTCTACGAGTCCTTGTGATACAGAATTTAAAGAACTAAAATAACTACTAAATGAATAGCGTAATTGAGAGTTATTCCAATTATTACTATATCCCCAAGTAGATTTTGTATATGGTTCTGTTTTTATTAATTTTAAATTTCCATTTACAACACCAATGATGTTCCAATTTTCCCCATTAAATGTCACATTATTTTTTACTTCTGCTTTCGAACCACGATAACGAATGTTTCCATAATTATCTGAAAATAATCCATCTGCATTTCCCAAAACATTTTTACTCGTTAGTAATTCAATTCCTGTTTTAGTCACTGGAGTTGGGGTTGGAACTTCTGTTCTTTGTTCATAATTTAAAGTCACTTTAATTTCTTTTTCCATATGGTCACTAGAAATATCTATATTTTTATCCCATGTGACAATGACTTGAAATGTTTGCTCTGTATTAGATAGTAAACTATCTCCTGCTGTAATCCCTTCTACACTGTATTGAATTGATTTTGGATTGGCATTATTTCCTTCTTCTACATCAGAAATACTCGCCAATGTTGCATCAAAACTACCTCTGTTAGAAACCGTTACATTATAAGTCGCACTTGCTCCTGGTTGATTTAATTCTACATTTAATGTTAAACTCGTTCCGTCTGTGATGCTTTTACTAATTGTTTTCGCATTTGTTAGGGTTCCTTCGGTTATGGTTGTAAATAGAATATCCCAACTAGATGAGATATTTGCGGTTCCTGAAATGTTTAAGTTTTGTGTTAAAACTGCATACCCAATTCCTACTCCTAAAATTGCAATAATCATTATCATTCCTAGTAGATAATACTGTCTCGTTTTATCACTTCTTATGTTTCTTTTCACCCTATTTTCCTCCTCTAATACTGCTCAAAGAGTGTGTAACAAAATGGTTACTCGTCTATTCTACCTACATTATAACACCGATATTCATTTTAGAAAAGGTAATTATCAAATATATTATCAAGTTATTTTCCACCATTTTTCCAAAGGAAAAATTAAGCAAAGAAAAAAGTGTCTTAGGACACCTCTTTTACTTATCGTTTTGTTTTACAAACTTTTGAAATGTTTTAAATTCACTATCATCGTCTAATTTTGTTTGTGCTAATTGTTCTACTAATTTTTTCTGATCACGTGATAATTTCTTTGGTACTACAACATTTAAAAGGACATACATATCTCCCATACGAGAAGAATTAGCGTCTTTCACGCCTTTTCCTTTCAGACGGTGTTTATCATTGGTATTACTTCCTGCCGGAATGGTTAATACAACGTTTCCATGTAATGTTGGGATTTCTTTTTTACATCCAAGCATCGCTTCTGTAATGGTAATTGGCACTTTCAAATAAATATCATTTTCATCACGAATAAATAAGTCATGTTCTAAGACTCTAAATTGGATATAAATATCTCCATTTGGTCCTCCATTACTTCCTGCTTCTCCCTTACCTGAAATACGTAACTGATCGTCTGTATTGACTCCAGCTGGAACTTTTACTTCAATGTCTTTTTTTGATTTTATCTTTCCAAGTCCATGGCATTTTTTACAAGTAGATGAGAAAACACTCCCTTTTCCATTACAATGAGAACATGATGATTTACTCATGAAGGTCCCAAACATCGTACGTTGTTCTTCTGTTACAAAACCACTTCCATGACAGTAAGAACAGGTTTCTTTTCCATGTCCTCCATCTCCATGACATTCGCTACAAGTATCATATACTTCAACATTGATTGTTTTCTTACAACCAAAAGCAGCTTCTTCGAATGTTAAATCAATATGAATGAGACGATCTCTTCCTTTGGTAGGGCGATTCGCATTTCCTCTTCCACCACCAAAGTCAAAGCCGAATCCGCCACCAAAGATATCTCCAAAAATATCACTAAAGTCAAAGCCAGAGAAGTCATATCCTCCCCCTGCACTACCATTTGCACCTTGGAATGCGGCATGACCATAACGGTCATATTGACTACGTTTTTCTTTATCACTTAATACCGCATATGCTTCTTGCGCTTCTTTAAACTTTTCTGCTGCATCTGGTTCTTTAGAAACATCGGGATGATACTTCTTTGCCAGTTTACGAAAAGCACTTTTAATTTCTGCATCAGATGCATCTTTTGATACACCTAATATTTCATAATAATCACGTTTATTCATAATACTCACTTCCTAACTGTTTTCTAATGTTCGAAACTCCTCAATCAATTGTTCAAATAATTTGATGGCACTTTCCATTGTCTCACGACTTAAAATATCAACGCCAGCTATTTTCAATGTTTCTACTGGAGATTGTTTACTTCCTGATTTTAAGAATTCCATATAATGTTCTACTGCCTGTTCTTTTTCAGATAAAATATCGGTTACAATTTTACAAGCACTTGCTAGTCCTGTTACATATTTGTAAACATAAAATGGGGTAAAGAAATGATGAATTCTTTCCCATTCATAGCGAATCTCTTTATCTGCAATCGCTACTGGTTCATGATATTTCTTGGCAAGTTCATAATAAGTATCACATAAGTAATCACTGGTTAAAATCATACCCTCTTCTGCATCTTTGTGAATCTTTTTTTCAAACTCAGCAAACATGGTCTGACGATAAAGGGTTGCTTTAAACATATCTAAAAGATGTGCTAAAATACTCTTTTTTTCATTCACATCTTCGGTTACTTGTAATAAATGTAAGCCTAGTAATAATTCATTTACAGTACTTGCTACTTCTGCAACAAAGATAGAATAATCTCCTGTTTCGTATGGATTATTTGTTCTTGTATAATAACTATGCATTGAGTGTCCTAACTCATGAGCAAGTGTGGATACATCATTCATCGTTCCTAGATAATTCAAAAGAACATATGGTGGTGTATCATAACTTCCACCTGAATAAGCCCCTCCATGTTTTCCTTTGTTTGGAAAGACATCGATCCAATTAGAATCAAAAGCTGTATTCAAGTTCTTGATATAATCTTCTCCTAAAACACTTAAGGCATCTAATACGAGTTCTTTTCCCTCTTCAAATGTATATTCTTTATTTGTATTGTTAGGTGCTAAATCAACATAAGTATCATAAATATGTAATTCATCTAATCCTAACACATCTTTTTTTAATTGAAAATATTTCATCAAAATAGGAAGACCCTCATTGATAGAATTAATCACATTATCATATACTTCACTATTCACTTCATCCGGAAACAAATAGGATTGCATACTATTTTGATAACCACGAATTCTCGCATCGATGATACTGGTATCTACAACCCCTGCAAGCGTTGTTGCAATGGTATTGGAATATTGCTTATATGACTCATATACTTTTTCAAACACACGTTTACGAAAAGCACGATTCTTAGAACGAAGATAATATCCAAAGTTCGCATCCGTTAATTCGATTTCTTCTCCAGTATCAGATAATACACTTCCAAATTCTAAATCGGATGTTGTAAAAATGTCATAAGTTTCTGATGAATTTTGAAATACTTTTGAAAATTCAGACAATAATTTTTCTTCATTTTCAGGAAGTACATATGGTTTATAACGATAAACATCTTTCAAACTATGTTCAAATTCCTTGAGTCTTGGTTCTTCTTTCATATATTCTTCTATTTTTAAGTATTGATATTTTAATAATGTCGGTACTAAAAAAGAAGAATTTACGGATACCTTGGTATATACATCCATGAGTTCTCCACTCATTTTTAAATAGGTATTATTACTTTTATCTTCATCACTTTTTGAATTAGAATATACGTTTAATAAATCTAGTTTACGACTCACTTCTTGGTCTAGTTTTAATGTATAATATAAATTTTTAGCACTATCCATAAAAGTATCTTGATATTTCTGATAAGAATTAATCATTTCTTTTACTTCGTCCAATGCTTGATACCAATCTTCATCACTTTTAAATACACAGCTTAAATCCCATAAATACTTCTTATCCATCTCACTACGTGGTTTGTTTTTCATTTCCATAAGACTCTCCTATTCTTTGATTAAATCTTCTAATGTTTCTACTTGTTTTTTAAAGTAATCTAATGCATCGATGATAAATTGTTCGTCATCTACACAAATACCAGATTCTTTTAAAATTCTATCTGAATAATCCTTACCACCTGCTTTTAAAAACTTGTAATAATTTTCTAATGCATTTTCTGTTCCACTTAAAATACGAGATGTGAATGAAGTTGCGATTGAAATTCCCGTTGCATATTTATAAACATAAAAATTTCTATAAAAATGAGGAATCCGAGACCAACCTGTTTGATAGTATTCATCAATCGTAACAGAGTCCCCATAATACAATTTTAAAAGTTCCATATATTTTTGATTCATATCGCCTGCGGTTGGAATCAAGCCCTGTTCGATTTGTTCATAACACCAAAGTTCAAACTCAGCAAACATGGTTTGTGTAAACAAAGTTCCCTGATAACGGGTAATTAAATCATTAACAATCGAACACTTTTCCTCTTTGGATTCTGCATGTTCTAGTTGATAGTTTAATAATAGTAATTCATTGACTGTACTTGCAATTTCTGCTAGAAAGGTTGTATAACTCGATGTTTGATATGGATTGTTTTGATAACTGTAATAACGGTGCATGGAATGTCCAGACTCATGAGCAAGTGTTCTCACATCATCCACCTGATTTGTAAAGTTTAAAAGAATCATTGGATGTGTTGCATACGTTCCCCAAGAATAAGCTCCCCCTCTTTTTCCTTTGTGCGGATATCCATCAATCCATCTACTATCATATCCCTTTTTCAAATCTCTAACATATGTCTCTCCCAGTGGTTTTAATGATTCTAATACCTCATCAATTGCCTCATCAATGGTATATTTTTTATGAATCGTAGAAATAAATGGTTCTCCTTTATCATAGAGGTGAAATTCAGAATATCCACTTCTTTCTTTTCGCAACTTAAAATAATGATGTAAATAAGGAAGATAACGATGTACTACTTTTATTAAATTATGATAAAGTGTTGGCTTTAGATGATCCACATCCATGGCAGATTCTAAGGCACTATTATAATTTCTGAGACGTGCGATTGTCGCATAGGTATTTAACTGAGTGGTAAGCATTGTTGCCAATGTATTTTGATATTTTGCATA
>JAGZRP010000036.1 GCA_018381595.1 Bacillota bacterium | reverse complement strand
TATATCATGCCAGAAATTTCTCCGGATAGTCCGAATAATATGATCGTAATTCTCTTTCCATTTATTCTTTCTCCTTTTATTATAAAATGTATCAAGCTCAATTTGGAGAATTATGAATATACTCCTACAAAAAAAGGAAAAAAACTTGCGATTGAATTACAGGCATTAAAGCGCTTTTTTCAGGATTTTTCAACATTAGACGAAAAGAGTGCAAACGATATTATTTTTTGGGAACGTTATTTATCTTTTGCCTATGCGCTTGATGTCAATACAAATTATGGAGATTTAGGAAACCAGATGCAGTTAATGAGAGCTGATGAGAGAAAACACTATTTTGCTCAAATAGCATATTTAATCGGAGAATTGATTAGTGCAAAAACATTAGATAAAGACGTGGAAGATATTAAGAAAATTATAAAAAGTCGAAAAGAAAAAGCAGATGAATAAAAATATAAAAATTGACATAAATTGATAATGAGATTTTTTCTTTTGAGGCATGCTTTTCTATTTACTTTCTAGGTTTTGATTGTTATAATATTCGTATGGAGGATTTTATGGATATAGATAAAATTTTAAATGAAACAGAATTAAAAATGAACCATTCTATTGAAGCAATGGAAAACAAATTTACAAATGTCAGAGCAGGGCGTGCGAATCCTGCAATTTTAAATAAAGTAGAAGTACTTTACTACGGTGTTCCAACACCACTGAATCAGCTTGCTACAATTTCAATTCCTGAAGCAAGACAATTATCGATCAAACCATTTGATAAGTCTTGTCTAGGAGCAATTGAAAAAGGAATCTTTGAAGCAAATATTGGATTAACACCAAATAACAATGGTGAGACCATTATTTTAAATATTCCAGCACTCACAGAAGAAACGAGAAAAGACTATGTAAAACAAGTTCGTGAGATTGCAGAAGAAGGAAGAATTGCTCTTCGTAATATTCGTCAAGATGCGAATTCAGAAATTAAACGCTTAGATATCACAGAAGATGAAATCAAAGGTGGACAAAATGACGTTCAAGAATTAATTAATAAATACAATAAAGTTGTAGAAGAAAAATTAAAAGAAAAAGAAAAGGAATTGATGAGCGTCTAAAGCATATTCCTTTTTTTAATCTCTAAGGGGGTATATATGGATCAAAATTTGAAACGAACATTGATATTAGAACATTATCAAAATCCATTAAATAAGGGTTTAAGCGATAATCAGGACTATATTTATACTGATATGAATAATGAATCTTGCATTGATGAAGTTCATCTCATGACAAAAGTAGAAAATGGAGTCATTCAAGACATTCATTTTGATGGAGAAGCTTGTGCAATCTGTACTTCTTCTACCTCAATTATGATAGAAACATTACTCGGAAAAACAGTAGAAGAAGCAACTGAAATTATCAAAAACTTTAAAAATATGGTAGATGAAAAAGAATATAACGGGGATATTTTAGAAAGTGCACTTTCCTTTGATGATATTTATAAACAACCAAGTCGTAAAAAGTGCGCACTCCTTTCTTGGTGGGGAATGGAAAAAACATTAGACCAAGTAGAAAAGAAGAGTGAAGAACATGAATAAAAAATACCCATATGAAGATAATTATTTTTATCAAATGATAAGTGAGGAAATTGACGGAAAAGAAAATCAGTTTCTTGTCTTTTACGATAGAATATTAAATACTTTTGTGAAAGTATTAAACATTACCAATCATACATTACCAAAACAAAATATGGTTACGAAAAAAGAAATAACTGTTTGTAACTTGGAAAAATTAAACCTAACAAAAGCAGAGAAGAAAAGCCTCAATGAGTTATATGAGCTTGCAACCAAAGAAGATATTATGAAAAAAATCTCTACGATTATGAGTGAATTAAAAGTGGTATCTATTTATCAAAAAAATGCGAAATTGGCATCCGAATTATCCAAAGAGTTAGAAACGATAAAATTAGAAGCAAAACAAGTAGATAGAGAAATTCCAATTTTTACATCAAAAAGACTTTCTAAACATTGTTTAGAACTCGGTAAATATTTAGAAACATTAAAAACAAAAATCAAACAATTAGAGTCAAAATTAAATCATCTTTCTAATGTTTCTTCTACATTTGGATTAGTAGATACATTAAAAAATGAAGTACACCCATTAGAAAGAGAAGCAATGCCTTTAATTCCAGAAGAAGGATATGATGATAAAAAATCATATGCGGTGATTAAAGGAGACTTCCCAATTTTAGGTGTCTCAGAAAGTGATATTTATGAGTTAGCTCATATGATGGAAACGATGAAAAAAGAAAAATTTTATAACCGTGAAGATCAGAGTACCATCATTTCTCCAAAGGTTACAAAAGAAATGCAGGGAAAGATCGAAAAGAGATTTTCAGTTTGGACGACATATCAAATGGAGAATGGGAATAATCCAATCAGTGCTTTGCGAGAAAAAGGAACTGTAATAAAACGAGAACTTGTATATGCAAAAGACGAAGAGGGAACCCCTTGTAAAGTGGCAGATATTACAGATGCGAATTGTGCGAAAGAAATCAGTTTAAATACACCTGTTACTCTTCCAATAAAAACAACAAAGCGTAAATATGAGCCATTTCACTTAGAAAGTGTATTACCTTCCGTTCAAGAAAAATTAATGGAATTAGAACTTCTTTTAGAGGATGAAGAATTATTCAGAAAATTGAACGTGGTAACGGATTCTGTGAAAAAAATTAAAACCATTGATTTTAGAGAAAAAGAAGAATTCCAAACTTATAAAGAACATATTGCTCGTCTGAATGATATGGAATCAAGAGAATTCGATTTTTCATATAATAAAAATATTCAAGATAAAGAATTGTTAAAGCGTCAAATGGATTTAAACAACTACTATGGACAGGTATCGCAAGAGGCAACCTATGCTTGGAATGAGCTTTTAAAATATCAACATACGGCTTTTGGCTATGTAAACTCAGAAACAGAAGAAATTTATACGATGTTTGATAGCGAAGTATCTCCACTGGGAGTATATAATAGTCCAGAGTTAAAAGATCGTATTGGTGGGGTTGTAGGTCCTGTTTCTCCTTATTTCTTAAATAGAGAATCCATTGAGGAACTATATGAAGAAGTAAAACGAATTCAAAGAAATATAAAACCAACTGAGAAAAAATTGATAAAATAAAGAAAGGATTTTTAATAATCCTTTTTATTTGTTAGAAAATTTAGTATAATGATAAAAGGTGATTCACATGATTGAAATAGGCGCAGGATTAACAAAAGAAAAAGTAGAAGAAATCTCAAGACTCAAACAAGAACCAGAGTGGATGAGAGCCTTTCGTGTGAAATCGTATGAAACGTTTATCAAAGAAAAGAATCCAAAGTTTGGTCCTGAATTAGATATTGATTTTGATGAAATACATTATTATAAAAAAGTAGGGGATGAGAAAAGAAGTTGGGATGAAGTTCCAAAGGAAGTCAAAGATACGTTTGATAAAATTGGACTTCCAGAGGCAGAACAAAAATACTTGGCTGGAGTAGGTGCTCAGTATGAAAGTGAAGTTATTTATCACAATATGATAAAAGAACTAGAAGATAAGCAAGTTATTTTTTGTGATACTGATACAGCTTTAAAAAAATATCCAGAACTTTTTAAAGAGTATTTTAACCAACTAGTAAAATATGATGAGAATAAATATACGGCTTTAAATGGCGCTGTATGGAGTGGTGGAACCTTTATTTATATTCCACCCTATACAAAATTAGATAGACCATTACAGAGTTATTTCCGTATTAACACAAAGAATATGGGACAGTTTGAAAGAACCATTATTATTGTCGATGAAGGTGCAGACCTACATTATATGGAAGGTTGTACAGCCCCTACTTATACAGTGGATTCTCTTCATGCAGCAGTGGTAGAAATTTACGTGAAAAAGAATGCGAAATGTCGTTATACAACCATTCAAAATTGGTCTAGTAATGTATATAATTTAGTTACCAAAAGAGCTATCGTAGAAGAATCTGGATTGATGGAATGGATCGATGGTAACATTGGTTCGAAAGTGAATATGAAATATCCAGCTTGTATTTTAAATGGGAAATACGCAAAGGGAAATTGTATCAGCATTGCAGTTGCGAAAGATGCACAAATTCAAGATACGGGTGCGAAAATGATTCATCTAGCACCTCATACAACAAGTAATATCATTAGTAAGTCCATTGCTGCAAATGGTGGAAATGCGAGTTACCGTGGACTTGTTAAAATAACCAAAGATGCGAAGCATTCGAAAAGCACCATCAAATGCGATACAATTTTAGTGGATGGTAAAAGTAAAAGTGATACCATCCCAGAAAATACAGTTGGAAATCAAACGAGTGTCATCAATCATGAAGCAACTGTTTCTAAAATTGATGAAAATAAATTATTCTATCTGATGAGTCGAGGTCTTACCGAAGACAAAGCAAAAGAATTAATTATTATGGGCTTTATTGACAGGTTCAGAGAAGAACTACCAATGGAGTATGCAGTAGAACTCAATGCCCTATTAAAAAATTATTTTTAAAAGATATTATTTTATCTGTCTGAGATAAAAATAATTTGGTTCAAAAAAATGAGATAAGAAGAAATATTTATTTCGACGGAGTCATTGAAAAGAAACACAAAATGATTGATTTGTGTTTCTTTTTTGTCTTAGGTAAGATGTGATTGAAAGGAGAGATATTTATGCTAAATCAAGCAGTCATTGTAGGACGTTTGGTCCGTGAACCAGAACTTCGTAAAACAGAATCCGGGAAAAAAGTAACCAATATTACCGTTGCAGTTCCAAGAAGTTATAAAAACCAGGAAGGAGAATATGATACCGATTTTATTCATTGTACCCTTTGGGAAGGTGTTGCTGAAAAAACAATTGCTTATGTTAAAAAAGGAGATTTACTAGGTGTTCGTGGAAGAATTCAGTCAAGAACATTAAAGTTAGATGAAGATTATCAAAGAGATGTCGTTGAAGTCATTGCGGAAAAAGTTACTTTCTTATCCAGTAAACGTACGAAAGAGAATGAAAATAATCAGATAGAATCTTAGGGTGTGAATTTTGATTATATGATGATATAAAACGAGAATCAAAGCAAAAAAAGTTTTTCAAAACAACACATTTTAACCATTTATGGACTCACTCAAAAAGCTAGAAAAAAGAAAGAAAAAATATTTCTTTCTTTTTTTCATACATGTAAACATACTGCACACACTAACATTAGTTATCAAACGGTTAATTTTGTATCTTTCTAAAAAGAAAATCGTTATAATCATTAACAAGAAGGTAACGACTAGTGAAGGAGTGTGAAGTATGTTCATTGGTGAAAGGCTAAAAGAAGCAAGAGTCAAAAAAGGAATCACTCAGGAAGAACTAGGAAATTTAGTTGGTGTTACAAAAGTATCTGTTTGTGGCTATGAATTAGGTACAAGAACACCCTCTGTAGATAACTTTATTCAACTAACGGATGTCCTGGATGTAGATCCTAATTATCTTTTGGGTAGGGAGAACTTTGTTCTCAGTGAAAATGAAACTCCATATACAAAAAGAGTTTCAGAAGTAGATATGCGACTTTTAGAAGAAATTAAAAGACACAAGAGACTATATAATTATATGGTAAAAGAACCACGTCGCTCTACAGACCAAATGGAAATATTACTGAAACAAGAACTATAAGAAAAGCTAGCACATGCTAGCATTCTTTTTTTCATTCTCATCAAAATGATTTTCAAGGGTTTCTTGTAAGAACAATTCATCAGGTGTGGTGTGAAACAAAGAGGCTATTTTTACTGCCATTTCATAGCTCATTCTTCGTTTATCATTTTCCAACTGCCAATAATATGTTTTACTGATTCCCAACATATCCGCCATCGCTTTATAACTAAAGCGATCACGAAGTCTTAAACATTTTAACTTATCCATACTTCACCATCCCTTAAGTTAATTATACGTTAACCTCAAGTTAATTTCAAGATAAAAGTTATCCTCAAGTTAATTTTGAATAATTAGCCTTTTGTTTTGCTATAATATTATTAACAAATAGATAACGGGGGAAATAGGTATGTTTATAGGAAGTCGTTTGCGAGAAGTAAGAGAGAAGAAAGGTTATTCACAAGCTAAATTGGGGGAACTTACAGGAGTAACAAAGGTTTCTATCTGTGGTTATGAACTTGGACACAAGACACCATCTGCAGAGAAGTTAGATATGCTTGCAACCGTATTAAATATTACAACAGATTATTTATTAGGAAGAGATCAAGTAGGGGAGTATGTTTCTGAAGAGGGCGCTACTTACCATTATTCCATTTCAAAAGAAGAAATAAAAATAATAAGAGAATTAAGAAAAAGAAATTCTCTTTACCATAAATTAATTACAGATCCGAAAAGAACATTTGATTTAATTGAATTAAAATTAAACAAGTAAGATAGAAAATGAAGTGATACAATAAAAGTAGACAGTGAAAAAAAGAAAGCTGTGTGCTTTTTTATTTGATAAAATATCTTTAGGAGGAAAAAGATGAGAAAAAATAATATGAGAACTATCAAAGAAAAGGAAGAAATTGTTAAGCAAATGATAGATAACAATATAAGCATTTATGAAACACACAAGATTTATAATATATCTACAAGTGTATTATCAAGATGGTTATCTGCTTATCAAAAAAATGGGATAGAGGGCTTAATATCTAAAACTGGTAAGTCATCAAATTGTCATGAACATATGGGGTTACATTTCAGAAAACCTATAAACAAAATTGAGGAGTTAGAATTAGAAATCATGAAGAAAGATATTGAGATAGCTCGATTAAAAAAAGGTTACAGTGTGAAAGGAGTTGGTCCAGAAAAGGAATTCATTACTACATTCAACAGGAATACAAAATAATTAATGAATATAAAGATAAATATTCCATTCAATCTTTATGTAAATATATGTCGGTAAGTCGTTCTGGATATTACAAATGGAATTATAGACAAAAACATCCAACAATGAAAATGATATCAAGACAATCAGATATGGAATTAATTATGGAAATACATAATAAACATAAAGCACATGGATATCGATGGATTAATGCATACGCTAGACAGAAATATGGGATTGTTTGGTCCGATCA
>JAGZRP010000035.1 GCA_018381595.1 Bacillota bacterium | reverse complement strand
TCTATATTTACGTATTTTAACAAGCAAATTATAGCATATATCCCTGAATGTAACAAGTTTTTAAATTTTAATCTCGGCGATTCAATCATAATGAAAAGTAAGTGATAAACGCTAAGACTGGTATAAGAAAGAAAAAAGAGAACTGAGTATTCTCTTAATATCTTGTACTTCTATCTTTGAATGTGACACCAAGTGCTGGGAAATTACATACACTTCTTGGATTAATACTACGTTTAATTAATGTATCCCAACTGGTGTAATCATTTCCATATAATCCTGTTGAGATTGTAAAATGCATATGTGGTCCAGTAGAACAACTATCCCAATATTCCGTACTAGGATTTCCACCCATAATTCCAACTTGGGTATTTTGTGTTACACGTTGTCCTTTGGATACTGTAATACTTCTTAAATGAGCATACATAGAAGTATAAGTTTTACCATTGATATTATGGTGAATTAATACCATATTACCACCACATGGTTGTTTTACTCGAATGGCAGCAACAAGACCACTACCTGATGCATAAACAGGAACATTTCCATTAGGAGATACTGTCATATCAATTCCCTCATGGAAGCCACCCCAACGACTTCCCCATTCACTGTTCACATGTCCCCTAACAAGAGGTCTTAAAAAGGAAGTTCCTGGAGGTAATTTCGAACGTCCACATGTACTAATGTCTTCGTTTCTTTTACAACCTAAATCCTCATATACTTTTACAATTTCTTTTTGTAACTTTATATCATCAGCTAGGGAGATGGAAGTATCAGAAAGCGTTGTCATCTTCTCACCTAACTTCGCAAGTTCTACATTTAATTTTTCTTCTTGTTCCTTTAAAACAATTTGTTGGTTCTTTAATTCTTCTTGTTTTTTCTTATTCTGAACAATCATATTATTATAACTAGTCATTAAATTTTTATTATATTTCGCAAGCTGTTCTTAAATTGCCATACGATAAATAAAATCAGTAAAATCTTGAGCCCCAAAGGCATATTCCAAATAAGCACTTTCCCCATTTGAAATCTGAACAAAATTCACCAATTTTTTTATTTCTTCATCTTTTTCCTTAATTTCTTTATCTAATTTTTTAATCTCAATCGTTAAATCTTCTACTTCTTTTTTCGCTGCTGCAATTGACTTATTAATATTATTAATATTCTCTCTTGTTTGGTTCATTTGTTCTTGTGTTAATGCTTTTTCTTGATTATTTTGATTATTTTTTGATTCCAAGTCATTTAACTCATTGATTAAATCTTGTAATGTTTTTGCTTCTACTTCTACAGGCATAAAAAAAGGAAGTAATAAAAGACAAACACAAAGACAAGCTATTATTTTTTTCATAATCACTACCCCTTCATTTCTCGACGTAACGTCTTATAATCTGGACAATATTTTGAAACAACCTCCCAAAATGCTTTTGAATGATCAAAGTGCACTAAATGAGAAAGTTCATGTATAATGACATAATCTAAATATTTGGTATCATATTCCAACAGTCTTGTATTTAAGGTAATGGTATGATTCCTACGATTACAAACACCCCATCTCGTTTTCATCTTTCGAAATTTCAATGTAGGTTTTGAAATCGACTCCTCAAATAATTCATATAAACGATTATAGTGTTCTGTAAATACTTCTTTCATTTGCTTTTTCAAATATACATCTAAAGCATGTTCATTTGGAATCACAAATGTTGTTTCATCAACCATTACTTTTTCTACCGTCGGTATTATAATTATATCATAATTTTTTCCAAAGTAATAAAATTTTTCCTTTCTTTCCAATTCTTTCCTTTTCTTATCTAACATAGAAATAATTGCTTTCTCATTTTCACGAAGCATTTTTTCTATCATTTTATCACGTGCTAAAAAGGAAGTTGTTACATGTATTTCGAGTTCATCTGTTACTCGAATATATGTGTTTTTATTTTTTTTCTTTTCTATGACAACGGGATATTTTTCACCTTTTATTTTTATTTCCATAACTATCACAGTAACATTTTAACATAAATACGAGTAAAAAAGAAAGGTTTCCCCTTCTAATCAAATGAAATGAATAATTCCTCACTATTTCCTATGATAGAATTTAAATATTTTAATACATTCAACATTTTTCATAAAATCAAATTTTCTTTTAGATTTTTCTAACCATGAAGTTATAGCTCTTTCACACACATACACATCTACAAATGGGCAACACATGCGTTATAAGTCAATCATACTATTTTCACTTATCATACTGTTTTTCTCATATAATTAATCAAAAATCATTTAAAAAAAGGTAACACATGTGTTACCTTTACAATCATTCCTTATTTTACAATAAAGAATAAAATGACAATTGCAATTACAGAAATTAATAATAATCCTAATAATAATTTCCAGATATTTTTGAACCATTCTTTGTATGAAACATTTAAGTAAGATAATCCTCCAATTAGAATCATACTAGTAGGTACAAGCATCATTACAAGTCCATGCATTGATTGTAAAATAAGTCCAATCAATGGGTAAATTCCAGAATTTGTATATTTTGCAACAAATGTATCAGCTAGAGAGTTTACAACGTATGGCATATCATTATAGAATAAACCACCAAGTGCTCCAACCAAAGCAGTTGTAATTGCATTAAATCCT
Source organism: Bacillota bacterium (assembly GCA_018381595.1). GTDB lineage: Bacteria > Bacillota_I > Bacilli_A > RF39 > UBA660 > UMGS2016. The sequence goes on along the minus strand of JAGZRP010000035.1, from coordinate 4,614 downwards.
TTTGTTAAATTTAATAACCAATCACTCATTGTAAAGAAGATATTTCCTCCCGTTGAAGAACCTGCAATCACTGCCATAATGACATTTGCGATAGTTACATAGAATGCAGTTGGAAGCATTTCTTTCATTCCTTCAACGAATCCATCTAAAATCTCTCTGAATTTTAAATTATAAATCCATCCAATTAATAATGCTACTAAAATTAAAATGGTAGCTAATTCAGATACAGTGAAGTATCCAATTGGATTCACATAACCTAAAATATTTTGCATTAATGGATATCCATTGACATTAACAGCCATCATTGATTCGTAAGATTTCTCAAACATTTCAACTCCGAATGCATATTTCCAGTTATACATACCAACTAAGATAAATACAAAAGCGATTAATCCAATTACGATCATTGGCATTGTGCTTTTCTTTTTCTTAGTTTCAGTTTCTTTGTATAGTGGAACCACTAATACATCATCTTTTACTTCTTCGTTCATTGTGTTTTTCTTCTTTGTATTTTTCTTATTTGTTGTTTTTTTCGTTGTTTTCTTTGCTGTCTTCTTAGGTTCTGCTTTTACTGTTTTCTTGCTTTCTTTTTTCTCTTCTTTTTTTGTTTCTACTTCTTTTTTCTTTGTAGCAACTTCTTTTACTGGTTCTTTCTTCGCAGCTTTTTTTGTTACTTTTTCTAATTTTGCGTTTTTACAAACCATGTAATTATAGAAAATTACAAGTACAAGTAAGAATCCTAATTTAATTAAGATAGCATTGTGTACATTTAAATTAAAGTAGTAATTAATATAACCACATACATTAAATCCATATGTACTTCCAATTGTTCCAACAAGCATTGCTCCTACTGTTGAAAGTAATGCAGTTACTTTATTGAAACCTAATCTTAAAACAACTGCAGCCATAAATGGTACTAAAACAAATAGTGCTACGTTAAGACCTGTTAAACTTGCAAGAATTGCAAATACTAAAATAGAAATCGTAAGAAATTTCTTTTCTTTTCCTTCCATTTTTTTCTTAACATCATCTACTAATTTCGTATAAACTCCTGTTTTGTTTAATACGCCATATAGCCCTCCGATAAGTAAGAAAATAATTCCATACATACCGTAAGTCGTTAATGTATTCATTGGTGCTGAGAACCATTCAAAAAATCCAACTGGATCTGTACTTCCAACTGTTAACGCTCCACTAGAGAATGTTCCTGTTGGAATAATGAATGTTAGTACAATAAATACAAAAAAACAAATTCCTAAAACTTTTAATAAACTATACTTTTTCATATTCTACCTCCACCCTCATTATAACAAATTTCCGTTGTAATGAATAGAAAATTAGAAAAAAATGTAAGTTTTTTCATATTTTTCCCATAAAATTCCACAATATTTGTTATAATTCTTGTATTGGAGGTGAAGCCATGAATCCATTTCAATATACAAGTGATAATAAAAGATATCACACACTGACTTATTTTTATCAACAAAAATTTCAATCGAAAGTATTTAAGATTAGTTTAAATGGAGGCTTCTCTTGTCCAAATCTAGATGGAAAAGTTGGTTTTGGCGGATGTATCTATTGTTCCAAACTAGGAAGTGGTGACTTTGCTGGAAACTTAGAAGAACCATTATCTATCCAATTTCAAAAAGGTGTTTCTATGATGCAAAAAAAATGGCCAAATGGAAAATTGATTGGCTATTTTCAAGCAAGAACAAATACTTATGCAAAAGTAGAAGAATTAAGAGAAAAATTCGAACCCATTTTAACTTATCCAAATGTCATTGGTCTTGCCATTGCAACAAGACCAGATGCGATTACTGAGGAATGTCTAGATTATCTAGAAGACTTAAATAAACGAACCTATCTTATTGTAGAACTCGGATTACAAACCATACATGACAAAACAAGTAAATTAATTAACCGCTGTCATTCACTTGAAGTATTTGATGAGATGGTTGCGAAACTTCGCAAAAGAAATATCAATGTTGTTGTACATATTATTAATGGACTTCCTTTTGAAACGAAAGAAATGATGTTAGAAACAATCAGACATATCAATCAATTAGATATTCAAGGGATCAAAATACATATGTTACATATTGTAAAAGATACTCCACTTGCAAGGATGTATCAAAAAAATCCATTCCATATTTTAACAAAAGAAGAGTATGTCGATATTGTAGTCGATGAATTAGAATTATTAAAACCAGAAATTGTCATTCATCGGATTACAGGAGATCCGAAAAAAGAAGATTTGGTAGAGCCAACATGGTTATTAAAAAAATTCTGTGTTTTAAATGATATTGATAAAGAACAAGTAAAAAGAAATTCTTATCAAGGAAAAAAAGTAAAATAAAAATGGATACTGCTATCCATTTTTTATATGAGTTTTAATTTTTGATATTGTTTTCTTATTTCATTTTGATATTCTAAGTAATACTCTTTTGTGTGTTCTGGAATATATAATTTCCATTTTTTTGAAACAATATCTAATACTTTAGACAAATTAATACGATAAGAAAGTGCGAATAGCTGTTGATATGTTTCATCCTCTTTCAATTCCGACACAAGTTCTTCTGGAGTTACTTCTATAAAATTTCTTTTTTCTTGAAAAGAGGCAAATTGAACCACATCTGTTAATTTTGGAAAAGAACATTCATAATCAAACAATTTACTTAAACGAAATTCTTCCCCCTTCTTTTCAAAACAAAAATTATCTTCGTGTCTATCACTTTGTTGGCAATAAAAATCTAACATCGCAAGTTTTTTCATATCTTGAAACAATTCCATTTGTTGCTTGGAAAAAGAAGAATTTTGTTCTTTCAACTCTCTCATTTCTTGTTTGGTATAATATTTCTTACCAGTTTCTTTGAAATTTTTTGAGAGTAATACATATTTATCTAAAAAAACATCATACCCGATATGATAATGAACAGATGGTAACCGAAAAACATAGGTTGCTAAAATTTCTCCAATTAATTCATTCAATAAATTATTAGGAATTGCTTTATCTCCTTTAAAATAATAAAACGCATCTTTTATTTTTACACAGTTATCATATATAATATTCTGTTTCATTTTATTCCATTTTGGATATTCATCTTGTTGATAAGATGAATACTGATATACTTTTGTATCTTCTCTAATCAAGTCGCAAATCATAAAATCCCCCATTTGTCTGCTATTATATCAAAAAAAGAAAAAAGAGCAAATTCTGCTCTTATTTACGGTTTACAAACCAAATATTACTAACATCACAAGAATCACTAGATGGTGCTGGATTTGGCATTTTAAATTGAATAATCACTGGTATTTTAAATGCAAGTCCAAAAGCAATACAAGAACCTGGTTGTAAAATACGAATCTTTTTCATGATTTCTTCCGTTACATTTGGAACCATTTCTCTAATATAACTAATATCCCTTGGATGAAGCATTTTAAATACCAAGAAGTTATTACATTGAGATAATGTTGTTTCCGATAATTCACTTGGTCTTTGACTAATTAAACCAAGAACAACACCATACTTACGTCCTTCTTTTGCAATACGTTCAAAGATGTTATATCCCAGTAATTGAACATCTGAGTCATTTTGAACATAACGGTGAGCTTCTTCTAATACAATATGGAAAGGTAATGTTCCACGATTACGATTCTCTTTACAATAATCAAATAATAAATGAGAATATACTTTGGTAATTGTTTTAGCAAGTCTATCATCGACATAGTTAATGTTAAAGTTAATCACTTGTGCTTTTCTACCATCAGGAGCCATTAACAAATTACGAATATATTGATCCTTTGTAATATATTCTGGATAATCAAAATAAGTACTTTCCTCTCCATTTGCCATTGTATGAAGACGAACTTTTAATAAATTGACATCATCAAAGATTTTTTCACTTAATAATGCCCCTTCACTGATAACTGCAAAATCAAAAGCATGTGCTAAGTCATTCAAATTATATTTAAATGTACCATCAGGCAATTTTAACTCTAAATCATTCGATAAAAATGTTTCTAAAAAATTAATCAATAATTCCATATCACGAATTTTTCCAGTCGCATCAATAAATAAACATTGTTTTAATGGTCTAGAATATCCTGGTTGATATATCGTTGTTTCTAGGTTCAAATCTCTTGTACTATAACTTGTTAAAACACTTGTTACTTGGTCTCTTATCTGAGCCGGAGCACGACCACTTGCAAGAACATCTAGTAAAGCACGCGCAATCACATCGTTTTTATATTTAATGACCGTATCTTCTTCTTGCGCAAATACAGTAACAAATTTTAATGCTTTTTCCAAAATTGGTAATTGGCTTGCTTTTTCTGCACCTAACAAAATAGCAATATCATCAACATTCATCAGCCAAAGAGGAAGTCTCAATATTTCACTTTCCCCAAATTGTAAATTTGTGGTATATGCCTTAAAACTTAATTCTGGTGTAATCTCGTGTAATTTAGAAAATGCTTGATGATATTCTCCATATGCATCAAAGATAAAAATACTTGCGCGATATGGAATTGAATTTTTCTTTTCAAATAAGTTTTGAAAAATACGCGCAACACTACAAGATTTTCCACTTCCTGTAGAACCAAAAATGGCAAAGT
>JAGZRP010000034.1 GCA_018381595.1 Bacillota bacterium | reverse complement strand
TGTTTCTTTCTAAAACAATCATAGAAATGGAAGAATTTTTAGGAACAGATACAGCTATTTTGAACATATTGGAAGGATTAGACTTTGACGATTGGAATATTTCATATGTTGCGGCACTTGTAAACCCAGCTTCTAAAAAACGAAAGTTTCAGTAGATAACATTGACCAAACGAAATATTTTGGTTATACTTATTGTAGTCATTTATCTGTTTAAAAGAGTATATATGAAATCATTTTCAAGAGACTATGTGGTAGGTGTGAACATAGATTGATACATATAGAAGACATTAAACGAGGAAGATAAACGTGTATCTCGCGATAAGAGAATAAAAGCGTATAGAAATCAGTCTATGAATTAAGGTGGCACCGCGGTCTTTCGTCCTTAAATCATGGGCTTTTTTATGTAAGAAAGGAAAATTTGTATGCAGACAATTGACGCAATTAGAAACAGAAGAAGTATTCGTCATTTTACAGACAAAGAAGTAACCGATGAAAATATTGCTCGTATTTTAAAAGCAGGAATTCTTGCACCTAGTGCGAAAAACAAACAACCATGGTTCATTCATGTCATTCAAGATGATACCCTAAAACAAGAATTAGTCGATATTATGAAAGATACTGAGGATGTAGGAGTTCAAAATACTGCTCGTGTTATGGAAGAAGCGCCAGTCATTTTTGTTATCTTTGAAGAAAAAACGGATTTAAATACAAGAATGACAGAACAATCTATTGGAGCTTTTATGGAAAATATGTGCCTAGAAGCAACGAGTTTAGAAATTGGAAGTTTATGGATAGGACATGTATTAGAGAAAGAAAAAGAAATTAAAAAATTATTTGGAGAAAAAAGAAAATTAGCGTGTGCGATTGCCTTGGGTTATGCAAAAAAGGAACCAAAACCAAGACCACGTCGTAATTTAAAAGACATGATTTGTATTCATGACAAAACAGATGAGAAATAAAGGAGAGATATTATGATACAGAAACCAAAAGGAACTTATGATGTATATGGAAGTTATGGAGAAAAAATATTATATTTAGAAAAATTATTAAATGCATTGATGGAAAAATATCACTATGAGTATGTTCGTACTCCAATTTTTGAAGCTAGTAATTTGTTTCACCGTGGAGTAGGAGAGACAACGGATATTGTAACGAAGGAAACTTATGATTTTAAAGACCGTGGAGATCGTGATATGACACTAAGACCAGAAGGAACTGCTGGAGTTGTTCGTTCATTTATCGAAAATAAGATGTATACAAGGCCAGTTTTGCCAGTAAAAACTTGGTATTATGGTCCCATGTTTCGTTATGAAAGACCACAATCAGGTCGTTTTCGTGAATTTTATCAATTCGGTGTTGAAGTATTTGGTTCTAATGAGCCAATGATGGATGCTGAAGTGATTAGTATTCCAGTAACCCTTTTTCGTTTATTAGGATTAAAAGGAATTAAAGTAAAAATTAATAGTTTAGGTGATAAGGAATCACGTGAAGCTTATCGTGAAGCACTTACAAAGCATTTTGAACCACATTTAGATACACTTTGTTCTGATTGTAAAGAACGCTTTTCTAAAAATCCACTTCGTATTTTAGATTGTAAAGTAGATAGAGAAAAAGATTGTATGAAAAATGCTCCAAAATTAAGTGACTATTATACAGAAGATGCTAGAACTCATTTTGAAGATGTGAAAAAATATTTAGAAGCATTAGAGATTCCATATGAAGTAGATGAACATCTTGTAAGAGGATTAGATTATTATACTTATACTGTATTTGAAGTTGAAGCAGATATTAAAGAGTTTGGAAGCAATAATGTTTTATGTGCGGGTGGTAGATATAATCATTTAGTAGAAAACCTAGATGGGCCAAGTATCCCTGGTGTTGGTTTCGCACTTGGATATGAACGTATTTTAAATGCAATAGAAGCAGAAGGAATTGTATTAGAAGAAAGAAATACAACCGATGCTTATATTATTCCATTAGAGGAAACTGCAAAAGAAAAAGCATTTGCTTTAACACAAACACTTCGTATGAATGGTTTTACCATTGAAATGGATTACATGAATCGTAATTTAAAAGGAAATTTCAAACAAGCAGATCGTCTAGATGCTAAATTTGTTATCTTAATTGGAGAAGAAGAAATGAAACAACAAATCTTAACCATTAAGAATAACCAAACGAAAGAAGAATTTAAAATCGATGAAGATTATGTCGTTATTTTCTTAGATGAAAAATTAGAAGAAATGGGAATGGGAGAGTTAGAAACATGCGGGGATGATTGTTGCTGTGGGCACCATGATCATGAAGAAGGACATGTTTGCCATTGCAACCACGAAGGAGGATGTCATCATGAATAGAATTACCATAAAAGAACTAGAAAATCATATTGGAGAGACTGTTGAAGTTCAAGGTTTTATTGCAAACATTCGTGATTTACAATATGTCCAATTTATTATTCTAAGAGATGGTACTGGTACTATCCAGATGACCATTGAAAAGAGTGAAGAAAAGAATCGTAAATTTGTAGAATTAATTTCCAATACAACAATAGAAAGCACAATGAAAGCAACCGTATATGTAGCCCAAAATGAAAAAGTAAAATTGCGTGGGATGGAGTTAATTCCAGAAAAAATTGAAATTACCAGTGTTTCTTTAGAAGAATTACCAATTGATTTAAAAAACAAAGAAAAAACACTTCGTGAAACAAGATTAGACTATCGTTTCTTAGACCTTAGAAGAGAGGAAAATCATTTATTATTCCAGTGTGAAACAATATTTGAACATGCAGCTCGTGAATTTTTCTTAGAAAATCAATTTATGGAAATTCATTCTCCTAAAATTACGGCTAAGAGCGCAGAAAGTGGAGCAGAGGTTTTTCATTTAGACTACTTTGGAGAAAATGCCTGTCTGTCACAATCTCCTCAATTTTATAAACAAATGGCGATGGCGAGTGGTTTTGAGCAAGTCTTTGAGATTGGTCCTGCCTTTCGTGCAGAAAATTCACACACATCCTACCATGCGACAGAAATTAATATGTTGGATGCAGAAGCAAGTTGGCTTACTGATGTAAATGAAGTGATGGATATCGAAGAAAATTTATTAAGACATATGTTTCGTCGTTTAAAAGAAACGTATGGAGAAAAAATAGAAAATACATTTCATGTGACATTAAGTGATTGTGAAACTCCATTTCCTCGTATTTCTTTTGAAGAAGCAAAACATATTTTAAAAGAAGAAATGAATTATGTGGGAGAACGTAGTGATGATTTTGAACGCCATGAAGAAGAATTACTCTGTGAGTATGCAAAGAAAAAATATCAAAGTGATTTTATCTTTGTAACCCATTTTCCATTTGAGGCAAGACCTTTTTACCATATGTTAGATGAGCATGGACGCACAAAGAGTTATGATTTACTATTTAAAGGAGTGGAAATCACAACTGGTTCGATTCGTGAACATCGTCTTGATATATTAACCAAACAAATCAAAGAAAAAGGTATCAATCCAGATAAGTTAGCATTCTATTTAGAATTTTTCAAATATGGTTGTCCACCACACGGAGGATTTGCAATTGGAATTGCCCGTATGATGATGCAAATATTTGAAATTGATAATATTCGTGAAGCGACTTTTGTCTATCGTGGACCAACCAGATTAAACCCATAGAAGTAGGAAAACTACTTCTTTTTTCTGATATTTATGTTAAAATAGATTTAATAATAAGGAGGATATATGATAAAAACAAAGAAGCAAGGATTATTAATTGTTTTATCTGGACCAAGTGGTTCTGGAAAGTCTACCATTTGTGATGAATTAAAGAAGAAAAATGAAAATATTTGGGAGTCCATTTCTATGACAAGTAGAATGCCAAGAGAAGGAGAAATCCCTGATGAGTCTTATTATTTTATTACTAAAGAAGCATTTGAAGCCCATATTGAAAAAGATGATTTCTTGGAATATGCATTGTTTGCTGGAAATTATTATGGAACACCTAAGAAAAATATTCAAAAACATTTGGATGCTGGAGAAGATGTAATATTAGTCATTGAGATTCAAGGGGCACTACAAGTAAAAGAAAAATTACCACAAGCATTATTTGTATTTTTATTACCACCGAGTATGAATGAGTTGAGAACTCGCTTGACACTTCGTAAAACAGAAACAGAAGATAAAATTTTAGAACGATTCCAAACCGCTTATCGAGAAATTAATGAACTGACAAAATATAATTATGTCATTGTCAATGATGAAGTAGAGAAAGCAGGTTCCAAATTAGAAGCAATTATTCAAGCTGAAAAATGTCGTGTCGATCGCATTGAAGAAGTCTTCTTGAATACAGAAGAAGAAAAATTGCATGAAACATTAGTAAAGAAAGACTTAGAAAATAAGCCAATTCATTTAAATTAAAGATTGTTTGAAATAAAATAGGAAACAATAAAAAAACTGTGATATAATAGTTTGTAGTTTCAGTAGGTGATACCATGTTTGAGAGGAAAACAAAACAAAAAAAAGTAGGAGATACTTTTTCTGAACTTCAGAATTTAGCAACCTTAATGAGTCGCAAAAATCATAAAAATCGTCTGATGATTATGAATGATATGAAAAAATGCAAAAAGAAGTATGGTTGTAGTTATGAAGAATATTATTTTTATCGTTTTGATGAACTGAGTGAAGAAGAAAAAGATACTATCATTACCAAAGATAAAAATCAGATATTTATCGATCATTTCAATGCAAAAGCAAAAGCTTCTGTTTGGCATGAAAAAAAAGATTTATACAAGAATTTTAATACTTCTTTGAAACGAGAGTTTTTATATTTAACGGGTGATAATTTAGAAATGTTTCAGAAGTATGCGAAATCCCATCAAGAAATGATTGCAAAAACCAACGAACACTTATCTAGAACCCAGATTCGCAAAGTGGTTTTAACCGAACATATGAAAGCGGATAAAGTTTATGAAGGCTTAATGGAGAAAAATCTAACGATTTTGGATGAGGTTATCATACAACATCCAAAAATGAAAGAATTATATCCCAAAAGTGTCAATACAATTGAATTTATTACACTAAAAAATAAGGGGAAAGTTCATATTACAAGTGCAATATTAAAAATTGGACATGGAACCATTGTTGATAATGTTTATTATGGTGGTATGCTTGCTAAGATAGATTTAAAAACAGGAATTGTAATGACGAAAGCAGTGGATTACCGTGATCATTTATATACGACCCATCCTTCTTCAAAAACAAAGATTGTTGATTTTGAAATTCCATGCTTTCAAGCAGCAAAAGAATTTGTATTGAATCTGGCTTTGAAAACGAACGATGCATCTTATATTTCGTGGAATATAGCAATTACAGAAGATGGTCCTGTTTTTGTCGATGCTTCTATTACTCCAAATTGGTATCAATTTCCAGAATTTATAAAAGACAAAAAAGGAAAACTAAAAGAGATGGAACTTGTGTATGGAAAGAAAATAGAATTCGAGTCAAAAAGAACGAAATAGTTCTTTTTTTATGCACTAAAAGCGAATGAATCTGCATGAAATAAAAAAGAAGATACATATTTTCTTAGTTTTTCTCATCTAATGAAATGTTATCTGGTTTTCAAACAGAATGAATTTGACAAATATCAAAATTGTGGTAGAATACTAGAGCTTTTGCAAAAAGAAAAGAAAGAGGCAGATAGTATGAAAAAGGCATTATCAACAAGTGAGATGTTAGAAAATAGAAAAAGTAGATTAAAAAAATTATTTGGATTAAAAGAATCCGTGGTAACACGTGACGCGAGAATGATTCGTTTATTAAAATTATTAGAAAATAAAGAAAAAAACATGCAACAGGAAAATGATAAACTAAATCGTGATTATGGGGAAATTCTTCATTTACGTAAAAAATTATTTAAAAATGAAGAAATTGAAAAAAGTTTTGAAGAAGAAATGGGAATTACGATCAATCATTTTATCAGTCATTATTTATTTAGAAAAGAAAATCGTTATGAACGTTGGGGACTTACGAATGTTCCTCGTACTAATGAAATGAAAGAAAAATATCCATTAGAACAAGAACCCGTTGTCAGAGATACTTATCGTTTTTGTCAAGATGGTGGGGAAATGAAAGAAATTCACAATCCAACAATCATTCAACTTATTGATTTTTTAGAGCATAAATTGAGTTCAAATTATTTTTTAAGAGAATATAAAAAGTATTTATCATTATGTGAAAGATATCAAATAAATGTGAATCGTAAACCTGATATGTTAGACATGTTAAGTGGATATATGGGATTTGCTAGTAGAAAAGAATTCAATACTTGGTTTTTACAAGAATTAGGTACGACACCAACAACATTTATAGAACAATATGCTGAAAAGGGATTTATCAATGATGTTGGAATTTGGGGATTGGTATCTTCTCCAGATAAAGACAAGATTGAAGGGGTAGAAACTTATCGTTTTACACCATCTGGGAATCGTATTGTCGATACTAAAAATCAAACGCCACTGGTTCACTATGTAGAACAAAAACGTCGAGAAGAAGAAGTATTTTTCCAAATGTTAAAAGAACAAAAAGAAGTAGCAAATGAAGAAGAAATCGAGAAATATACCTTCCAATTTCCAACAGTGGATACGTTAGATTTAAATTTCCAAGTCCCAGCTAATATCATTAAATATTATCCAACTTTAGCAACTTTATATGGTAAAATGGACAATATTTTGGAACTACAAATGTATGGATTATCTTTGGAAGAAGTGAATATTTATTTGTATCAGAAATTTTTAGCAAATGATGCAGCCTTATTAAAAACAGAAAATTATTTCGAACTTGCGAAACAGGAAAAAGTAGCTTTAGAATATTTAACCATCTGTTTAGAAAAGAAACAAATCAGAGATTTAGAAAAGCAAGGAGAAAAATTACTTCAAACTTTACGCCAAGCTCAGATTCAAAGTGAAAATGAAAAAACAGAGGGTGCAAAACAGAAAAAAATACAGATTGGGCAAAATTCTCAATTAGCACTTGCATAATTACAATTATTTGCGTATAATGTATATGTACTTATCACTTGGAAAAAGAGTCTCCGACTTTTATCTCGGTGTTAAGCGTATCGAAGGAAAGGAGAATATAAAATGGCATTAACAAAAGAAAAGAAAGCAGAAATCGTTAGTAAATTCGCTCAAGGTGAAAAAGATACTGGTTCTGCAGAAGTTCAAATTGCAATTTTAACGGAAGAAATTAAAGAGTTAACAGAACACTTTAAGACTCATCCACATGACTATCATTCAAAAAGAGGACTACTTAAGAAAGTTGGTCAAAGACGTAGCATGTTAAATTATTTATTT
>JAGZRP010000033.1 GCA_018381595.1 Bacillota bacterium | reverse complement strand
TACTAACAGCGTATCCAATATCTCCAACTCGAATGCCATCACGAATGACAGATAAACCTTCGAATAAAGATTCTTCTGTATGTTTCAATAACAATTCTTTTTCTTGATTTACTTTTCCAACTGGATAAGACCAAGCAGAATCTCCATGATAACCTTGATAACAAGCTCCAATATCAATTGATACGATATCTCCATCTTTTAATTTTCTATTGGATGGAATTCCATGTACTACTTCCTCATTTACTGAAATACAGCAAGCATTGGGAAATCCATATAGACCTTTGAAAGATGGTGTTGCTCCACACTTTCGGATAAATGCTTCAGCAAGACGATCTAGTTCGATTGTGGTGATACCTGGTTTAATATATTTTTTAATATAGTTATGGGTATCACCGACAATTTGACCAGCTCTTCTCATTAGTTCAATTTCTCTATCTGACTTAATACTAATCATGAGAAATTTCTCCTTCTAGTACTTTTACAATATCTTCAAAAACAAGTGAAGTATCTTTTGTACTATCTACATGATATAAAATACCATGCTTTTTATAATAATCTAAAAGTGGAAGGGTATTGTTTAAATATTCCTGATAACGTGTTTCAAATGTCTGTTCATTATCATCTTTACGACGAGTTAATTCTCCACCGCATTTGTCACACTTGTTATCAACTTTAGATTCCATACCAGCAATCAAGTCATTGTAAATTGCTCCACAATCTTTACAAGATTTACGACCTAAAATACGCTTTTTACAAAGTTCTTTTGGTACATCTAGGAAAATTACTACACCCATATCTCTATGCATCTCTTGTAGTAATTCTTCATAGGCTTTTGCTTGAATTACATTACGAGGAAATCCATCAAGTATATATCCATTTTCACAATCAGCTTTCATTAATCTTTCCTTTAAAAGTTCCAGAATAATGTCATCAGGAATCAATGATCCTTTTTCCATTAAAGATTTTAATTTCATATCTGCAGGACTTGAGCCCTTTGTTGCAGTTCTGAGTAAATCCCCTGTGGAAATATGCGATAATTGATATTTTTTTTCTACTAATTTCGATTGTGTCCCTTTACCTGCAGCAGGAGGGGCAATGAAAATAATACTTTTCATCGATATCTTCTTCTTCCTCTTGATTTGGTATAATTTCTACTAATTAATTGACTTTCTACTTGTCTGTAAGTTTCAAGTGCTACTCCAACAACAATTAAAAGTCCCGTACCACCAATGGTTACACTGGTAGGTAAGCTTGAAAACATTCCGAATATAATTGGTAGTCCAGCAATGACTGCTAAACATAATGCCCCAACTAATGTAATGCGGTTTAATGTTCTCGAAATATATTTTACAGTATCATCACCTGGATGTACTCCTGGAATATATCCTCCATTTTTTTGTAAATTTTCAGCAAGTTCTTTTGGTTTTAATTGTAAGTATGTATAGAAATAAGCGAATGCTACAATCAATACTACATATAATAGAAAACCTGTTCCTGTCTGAAATGATAACCATTTTTCTACAAATAGTGTCATCTGTTCATTTTTAAAGAGTTGTGCTAGTAATCCTGGTACTGATATAATTGCAGATGCAAAGATAACAGGTACTACACTAGCAGAGTTCAATTTGAATGGAATATAACTTTGATTATTAGAAGCTCCTGCTCCAGATTGGTTAGCATATTGAATTGGAATCCTTCGTTCTGCAGATTGTTCAAAGACAACCGCAATCACGATTCCCAAATACATTGCAACAAATAAACCAAATTTGGTAATTCCAAATAATGTCTGTTGTAATGTTCCTCCAGTTACAAAACCGTTGTAAGCATCTACAAACATACTTGGCATTGTCGCAATAATACCAGCCATAATAATCAATGAAATACCATTTCCAACACCCTTAGCTGTAATTTGATCTCCAATCCACAAAAGGAACGCAGTTCCTGCTGTTAAGATAGTAGCAAATTCCATATACTCTAATGGTGTTCCATTTTTAATAAATGCAAATGAGAATAAGTAACCTTGAATGAATGCAAGAACAATTCCTGTTACACGTGTAATTTGATTGATCTTGTTTCTTCCAACTTGCCCTTGTTTTGATAACTCAGATAAGTATGGAATGATATCCATTTGAAGTAATTGTATAATAATCGATGCTGTAATATAAGGCATAACTCCAAGTGCGAAAATAGAGAATTTCTCTAATGCACCTCCACCCATTGCATTAATTAATTCTAGAAATCCTAAGTTAGAACCTAGTAATTTTGAATCAACTCCTGGAACAATAATTGTTGTTCCTAACTTAAAGATGAATAAGCAGAATAAAGTGAAGTAGATTCTCTTTCTTAAGTCTTTATTCTCAGGCTTAAATATTTGCTTCATAGTCGCAAACATATTAGATCACCTCAGCTTTTCCACCTAATTTTTCTATTTGTTCTTTTGCTGTTTTTGAGAATTTGTGAGCTTTAACAACTACTTTTTTCTCTAAAACACCGTCTCCTAATACTTTAATTCCACATAATTGTTTTTTAACAAGTCCCATATCCTTTAGAAGTTCTGGTGTAATTTCTGCACCATTTTCAAATTTATTTAAATCACTTAAATTGATAACTGCATATTCTGTTTTAAATCTAGCGTTAGAGAATCCTCTTTTTGGAAGTTTTCTATATAGTGGAAATTGTCCACCTTCGAACCATCCAGGAACTCCTCCACCACTTCTAGCGTTTTGTCCTTTTTGTCCACGTCCTGAAGTTTTTCCAAGTCCGCTTCCTACTCCACGACCAACACGTTTTTTAGTAGTAGTAGCACCAGCATTTGGTTTTAATTCATGTAATTTCATTATCTGATTTCCTCTACTTTCTTACCACGTAATGCAGCAACTTGTTCAATTGTTCTTTGTGATTTTAATGCTTCTAAAGTAGCGTAAGCCATATTAACTTTCGTATTTGAACCAAGAGACTTAGATAAAATATTTTTAATTCCAGCAAGTTCTAGTACACTACGAACTGGTCCTCCAGCTTTTACTCCTGTACCTTTACTAGCAGGTTTTAACATAACTTTACTAGCTCCTCTTACTCCAATCGCTTCATGTGGAATTGTATCATTTACAACTGATACGTTAACGATGTTTTTCGTAGCAGCTTGAACGGCTTTTTTGATTGCATCTGGAACTTCATTTGCTTTTCCAGAACCAATACCAACTTTTCCTTTTCTATCTCCTACTGCTACAACAGCTGAGAAACGGAAATGACGTCCACCCTTTGTAACTTTTGTTACACGAGAAATTGTAATAACTTCTTCATCATATAATTTTGGTTGTCTTTCTCTTCTTCTACGTTGTGGTCTATTTGAAGAGTTTCTTCTATCATTTTTATCAAATGATTTTTGTTCTCTTTGAACTGGGTTTTGGTTCATATCCTTATTATCCATAACTAACCCTCCTTTATTAGAATTCTAATCCGTTTGCACGTGCAGCTTCAGCTAATGCTTTTACACGTCCATGATATAGGTATCCACCTCTATCAAATTTTACATTTTTAATTTTTGCTTCTAATGCTCTTTTAGCGATTAATTCTCCTACTTTTTTAGCAGCTTCGATGTTGCTTCCATTTTCTAACTTAAGTTCTTTATCAATAGAAGAAGCACTCACAATTGTAGCATTTGTTTCATCATCTATGATTTGAGCAAAAATGTTTTTATTTGATCTAAACACATTTAATCTTGGGCACTCAGTTGTACCTGCGATTTTATCTCTTACACGAGCGTGTCTAGCTTTTCTCATTTCATTACGAGATTCTTTTTTTATCATAGTAAAACGCTCCTTTGTTTTTATTTAACTATGCTGCTTTTTTTCCTTCCTTACGACGTACATGTTCATCCGCATAACGGATTCCCTTTCCTTTGTAAGGTTCTGGTCTTCTAATGTCACGTACATTAGCAGCAAATTCACCAACTAATTGTTTATCAATTCCACGAACGAATAGTTCTGTGTTACTTGGTGATTCTAATTGAATACCAGCTGGTATTTCTTTTTCTACTGGATGTGAATATCCAGCACTAACAACTAGTGTATTTCCCTTAATTTGAAAACGGTATCCTACACCAACTGCTTCTAATTTTTTCTCGAAACCTTCTGTTACTCCGATAAGCATGTTTTTAATATTTGCGTTTGCAGTCCCGTGGAAATGTTTGAAGTTATCATTCTTTCTTGTAACTGTTAATTCATTTCCATCTACGTTTACAGTAATATTTCTATTTACTTCAGTAGAAAGTTCACCTTTAGGACCATTTACTTTAACAACATTACCATCAATAGTAACGGTTACACCCTCAGGAATCGTTAAAATTCTATTTCCAATACGGCTCATATTATCTTCCTTTCTACCAAATGTATGCTAATACTTCTCCACCAACCTGGAGTTTTCTTGCTTCTTTGTCTGTGATAATTCCCTGATTTGTAGAAAGGATAGCAATTCCTAATCCACCAAGTACTCTAGGAAGCTCGTCTTTACCAGCGTAAACACGAAGACCTGGTTTGGAAATTCTCTTAAGACCTGTGATAATTTTTTCATTCTTATCTGCACCGTATTTTAATGTGATGCGGATTGTTTTAAAATTACCATCTTCGATAATATCGTATTTTGTGATATAACCTTCATCTAAAAGGATGCCTGCGATAGCAACTTTGATCTTAGATGCCGGAATATCTACTGTATCATGTTTAGCAGTATTTGCATTACGGATTCTTGTAAGCATATCTGCAATTGGATCACTCGTCATCATCATGATGTATATTTCCTCCTTCTAAAAATTACTCGGCCTACCAGCTTGCTTTCTTAACGCCTGGGATTTGACCTTTGTATGCTAATTCACGGAAACATACTCTGCAGATTCCGTATTTTCTTAAAACAGAATGTGGACGACCACAAATTTTGCAACGTGTGTATTCTCTGGTAGAGAATTTTGCTGGACGCTGCTGTTTAACTTTCATACTTGTCTTAGCCATTAAAATTCCCTCCTATTATTTGGCAAATGGCATATTGAACAATGTCAATAATTCACGTGCTTCTTCGTCTGTCTTAGCAGTAGTTACGATAATGATATCCATACCTCTTACTTTGTCAACTTTGTCGTACTCGATCTCTGGGAAGATGATCTGCTCTTTGATACCAAGAGCATAGTTTCCACGGCCATCGAATGCGTTAGGGTTAACACCTCTGAAGTCACGTACACGTGGTAATGATAAGTTAATTAAACGATCTAAGAACTCATACATTTTCTCGCCACGTAATGTTGTTTTACATCCGATTGGCATGTTCTCTCTGATCTTGAAGTTTGCAATAGCGTTCTTTGCTTTTGTAGCAACTGCTTTCTGACCTGTGATTGTCTCCATGTCTTTAATTGCAGCCTCTAATACTTTTGCGTTCTCTTTGGCTTCACCAACGCCCATGTTTACTACGATTTTATCGAGCTTTGGTACTTCCATAATATTTTTATATCCGAACTTTTTGATCATTGCGTCAACAATCTCGTTCTGGTACTGTTCTTTAAGTCTGCTCAACTGATTGGCCTCCTCTCTTTAATTAGTCAATAACTTCGCCTGTAGCTTTTGCTACACGAACTTTTTTGTCTCCGTCCATCTTGAATCCAACACGTGTTGCTTTTCCGTTGTGAAGAAGCATTACGTTAGAAAGATCAATTGGAGCTTCCTGGTGAAGGATTCCACCCTGCTGGTTAGCCATGCTTGGTTTTGCATGTTTTGTAACCATGTTGATTCCTTCAACAAGAACTTTGTTATCTTTTTTGTTTACGGAAATTACTTTTCCTTCTTTGTCTTTATCTTTTCCAGCGATCACTTTAACCATATCGCCTTTTTTAATTTTCATTGTTGCCATATCTTCGTCCTCCTATAATACTTCTGGAGCTAAGGAAACAATTTTCATGAACTGTTTCTCACGAAGCTCTCTAGCTACTGGTCCAAAAATACGGGTTCCTTTTGGAGTTTTGTCATCTTTAATAATAACAGCAGCGTTCTCATCAAATTTAATATAAGAACCGTCTTTACGACGAGCACCTTTCACTGAACGAACAACTACAGCTTTAACGACGTCACCTTTTTTAACAACACCGCCTGGTGTTGCATCTTTAACAGTAGCAACAATAACGTCACCAATGTTTGCATATCTTCTAGTAGATCCACCCATAACACGGATAACGAGTAACTCTTTAGCTCCTGTGTTATCAGCTACTTTCAGTCTACTTTCCTGTTGTACCATGCTTGTAGCCTCCTTTAATTATTTTGCTCTTTCCATGATTTCTACAAGTCTCCATCTCTTATCTTTAGATAATGGTCTTGTTTCCATAACTCTGACTTTATCACCGATCTTGCATTCGTTGTTCTCGTCATGGGCTTTTAATTTATATGTTTTCTTAACGATCTTGTTGTATAATGGATGTCTTACGTTATCCTGGATTGCAACAGTGATTGTTTTATCCATCTTATCACTTACAACAATACCAATACGTGTTTTTCTAAGATTTCTTTCTTCCACGATAAGTTCTCCTTTCTAGAGTTCTATTCAGCAACTTTTGCTTTCTCAGTGATGATAGTCTGAATTCTTGCGATATTCTTTCTAACTTCTTTGATTCTGCTTGTGTTATCTAACTGATTAGTTGCGTTCTGGAATCTCAAATTGAAAAGTTCTTTTTTAGCGTCTACTAACTGTGCATTTAAATCTGCAACAGACTGTGTTTTTAATTCTTCTAAATATTTACTAGTTTTCATTTGATACACCGCCTTCTAAATCCGCACGAGAAACTACTTTACATTTGCAAGGTAATTTGTGTGTAGCAAGACGTAACGCTTCTTTCGCAACGTCTTCCGGAACACCGGAGATTTCAAATAATACACGACCTGGTTTCACAACGGCTACCCAGTACTCAAGGGCACCCTTTCCTTTACCCATACGAACACCCATAGGTTTATGAGTTACAGGTTTCTCTGGGAAAATCTTGATCCAAACTTTACCACCACGTTTGATATATCTTGTCATAGCAACACGGGCTGCTTCGATCTGGTTTGCTTTAATCCAGCAAGGTTCCATTGCTACGATACCATACTCACCATAAGTGATCGTATTACCTCTTGTAGCCTTTCCGCTCATAGAACCACGGAACTGTTTACGATGTTTTACTCTTTTTGGCATTAACATTACTGTACTCCTCCTTCCTTATTAGCTCTTGTCGGAAGTACCTCGCCTTTGTAGATCCAAACCTTAACACCAACTTTACCGTAGGTTGTATCTGCCTCAGCGAATCCATAATCAATATCAGCTCTTAATGTCTGAAGCGGAATAGTTCCCTCTGAATAGAACTCTGTACGAGCCATATCAGCACCGCCAAGACGTCCGGAACAGGATGTTTTGATTCCCTTTGCTCCTGATTTCATGGTTCTTCCCATGCAGGATTTCATTGCTCTACGGAAAGAAACACGGTTCTCTAACTGTAATGCAATGTTCTCAGCTACTAACTGAGCATCA
>JAGZRP010000032.1 GCA_018381595.1 Bacillota bacterium | reverse complement strand
ACTACAGGCAACTAGGCCTTTTCTTTTGTCCAGAATTTCAAAAAGTTTGAGATTTTTTGAGGAAAACAGGGGAAATTCACTTACTGCGTTTTACTCCGAACTACTGCACTCTTCTGCACTCCAGTTATAAATAGATCCGCTATTCTGCCAAAGTATAGTACTGATTTCTATCTTGCTTACTTGTGCCATGCCATTCCAGGATCTCTTTATTTACAAGACTCTTTAATAATTTACTTGCAAAATTTCTACCCCTATTTGTTATTCTAGCGGCCAAAGCAGTAGTCATTTTCTCTCCGGTATTATACATGATATGTAAAATTGCTTTCTCATCGTCATTTAAATCATTGAATTCGTCATATTTTTTCATCATCTTATCATTAACTCTCAAATGTCGGCTCAAAATATTATTTTCAAGAGTTAAAACAACTTTATTTCCTGGCTCTGTGTATTTAGGTTCATGCAAGAAATAAGATTCCATCTCAGAATAGATTCGCTTCACTCCCTCATTCATTTCTCGTACCCATCCAAATTCTGTTAAAGTTCTAGCAATACGAGGATTACGAGAAAAACGTTCGTGCTTAATATTTTCAACCGTTACGATATTAGGAAGCTTACCTGGACTATAAATTTCTAATCGATCATCAAACATCATAATTCGGATATAATCGCCAAAAATGGAGCAATTTCTATGAGTTACCGCATTTACATCCCTTCAAACCAAGCAAATTCTGGATACTCTGGTAATGTTTTAAATTGCCCATCATCCAAATATTGAAATTCTCTAAGCTGAGTACGAACAAAATCTCGAACTTTAGTACTCAATCTTGAAAATAGGTTTTCATAGTAGAAAATTTGGAAAACTATAATCATTTAACTAATTTAAAATTCCCTTTCTATGTGATTTGAACTTTTTAATGTATATAAAATTGCCACAAAAACAACTGCTATATATATTAATGCGATATAACCATACGGTAAGTAAATCACTAAGGTAGAAAACAATAACCTTGACACAATATCTCCTATTTGGAAATATGTCACCATTCCTCCAAATATTGTAGCCAACTTCGTCTCATCAATATCATTAAATATGATAGTCCCCATTTTAGGATTTAATGCACTAACTAATACACTCGAAAGAAATGATGATAATATAATTAAATAAATATTTTGGAAGTAAAAAGCAACGAATGATAGTAAAACAGTCGTTAAATTCATTTTTAGCAAAGTGCCTATGGAAAGGCTTTTAAATTTTTTACTAATTAGAATTAAAGTGCCCCCAAGTATTCCTCCTGAAACAGTGCTAATTCCTAAAAGCGAGATCGTAATCGCTGAATTAATAATTGTCAAATTAGAATCTTTAGAAAGATCAACAACAACTAATGGCGTGAGAATTGCCAAACTCCCATTAAGAATTGGTATAACAAGTAAAGCTTCCTTCATGTTTCCGATACTAAATAGATGGTTAATCGAGAGCTTTAAATTTGAAATAATCTCAGAAAATGAAGCTTTAAAGTCAAATTGAGATATCTTACTAGTCGAAATCGTCTCGTCATAATAGCTATTAATTTGATTTCTGATTGCTAACATAATTAACAGACTAATAGCAAAAGTTAGAGAATTTATAAAAGCTAAGTGAGAAAAACTAAAAAAAGTAATTAAAAACGCCCCCAATGATTGATTTACAATATTCATCGTAGAAACAACAGTCTGCCTAAACGCCATAGTTTCTTCTCTATCTGACTTTTTCACTATTCGATTAGAAATTGGATAAAAAAGACCATTTTCAAATTGTCCCAATGTATCTGCAACAAGATTAACGAGACTAGCAATTATGACTATCATAATAGAAGGTTTAAAATTCATAGCCACAGCAACCAATAAATATAGCAGTACCCGTAGCCATAACGTTTTAATAATCATTTTCACTTTATTAAGCGTTTTATCTGCAATGATACCAAAAAATATTGTAAATAAAATAGGTAGAGTTTCCGATATATTGACGATTGAAATAGCTAAATTACTATCCTTAATCTCCGTAACATAGGTCATGAGAGCTATAAAGTATAATGTATCTCCAAAATTTGATATCAAATCCGAAACCAGAACTTTTAGATATAGTTTGTTTTTTAAGATTTTTCTCATACTTCTCCTTTAACTTAAAAACTTCACTGCATAAACAGCATTCTATCCAATGGGTAGGCATTTCCAGTCCTTTGTGCCATTAGAGTTATAACTATCCCTGAAACACCATTTAGCAATCCAAAGTCAATATAATCAATAACCTCATCAAAGGTTACGCCTCTAAAATATATGTCACGCTCCACAAATATATACTCAGAATTAGAAGCATCATTTATAATTTCTTTAAATAAATTATCAGAAATTGCTTTAAATTGTGTCTTTCCTGTATCTAAATACATCAAATTGAACAAAAGCATTATTCCAGACCGTCCATGACAAATTCCATTATTTAAAATCTCACTGCTATTAAGGTAATCAATAGATGAAGTAAATACATCCATCGCCATTTCTCGTAATTTCTGACTATCAATGATTTTCGCTATATTATATAGTACTCTTGCCATTCCAAGACTGCCATAGCACCAACTTATATTAAATCTAAATTCCTCATTCTCCTCATAATCACTGACTCTACCATTCCAACCAATTATTTTTCCAATTGTATTGGTAAAAAAGGTGTTCTCATAGTAACTCAAGCCCTTTTCTATTGAAGGTATGTGTTTTGTTATATTAAATTTTTCAAATCCTAACGCCAACACGTATAGTGGTCCCAATATACCGTGAGCTACACCTAGATTAATATAGCCACTAGGAAATCTTTTCCTTAATTTTTCATTTGGCATATATTCCACATAAATAGTTGGCTCGTTAATTATTAGGTCTGCAAAGTAATTTAATATTTCTTTTACTAATAACTCTTGTTCAGAAGTTGATTCCTCTTTGCTAAGCAAATATCTAGCTACACTAGAGACACCTTGAATTACATCAAAGTATTCTTCTTTAACAATATTAGAGCTTTTTATTTCACGTAGCCTATCTTTTGTTAAAGCTAATAAAATTGTCTCAAGTGTATCTAGTAATTTATCATATCCTTTACAATTTTTAGATAAAAATTCCAAGGCATATACATAGCCCGTAAATCCATAGCAAGGTGAAATATTATTAGTGCTATTCAATTTAATAGACTTTAGCAATTCTTGTAGATAATAATTTACTCTATTATAGAGAAGCTTAGAATACTCCTTATTATCACAATTTATCAACCTATAGGATAAATATATAATTATACTTGGATATTCTGATAAGTAACTTCTATTTTCTGTATAATATGCTCTCTGCAATCTGTCAATAATATCACTATCCAACACGAGTTTATCTACTTTACAGATAATTTCTTCATACTTTTTAAGTAAATTCCTTATAATTATTCAACGGCTCTGCAATATACATGATAAAATAAAGATATTCCTTTTCTCTATATGGAAACATGCCTACTCTATTCATATGCATATGAAGTAAACTATAGACTATATCATTTTTACCTTCAAAATATCCATCAATAGGCGGGAACTCTCTAAATACTTCATTAAAAATTTCAAACTGATTTTTGTAATCAAAATATTCTTTGAATTCCTTTACTACTATTGTGTTATTTGGGAATAACTTTTTAAAACTTTTACGATATCTATTTTGAGTCAAATTCCCCTTCAGCAACTCAAGTAATCGCTTTAATGGGATCCCTAATAATCGAATATATAAAAATGTCGAATGCAAAACAGAAAATAAATCTTTATCATTTAATAATTTCTTCGAAAATAACTTTAGGGTAAGAAAACTGTCAATAGAAAACATCCTCTCATAAACTGTTATAAAGTTATCTCCACCATATCTCTCAATTTCCCTCTCATATAAATTAAAACTAACATCATTACAAAAACCACTTTCTAGTAGGAAGTCTATCCAATGTGCAATTCGAAATCTTAAATCTTCAAAATTATCATCGTTATTTATTTTAAATCGTAATCGAAGCGATCCATTATCCTTATCGCTATAATTTACAAAATGAAAATCACTAATTAGCTTTTCAACCAATAGCTCGTCTGTAAACAAAAGAAGCCGCTCTCTTAGTTCAAGTAGAATTGATGAATTAATTCCATATAATCTAAAATAGATCCAATCACTCGAAAATGTTTTAACATAGTTCTTATAAAAGTTATTTGTCAATCTTCTAACAGATTTTTCCTGCATAGAATAATGATTTATACTACTTTGATAATTTTCAAATCCAAAGATAAACTCACAATTTTTACCATCATATTTTTCAAAACGTGTAAAATACAGTTTATCCACATTTTGTTTTAAAAGCCACTGTGTATCTAAATCATTCTCTAAATCGACCAATAGACGCTCATCAGCTTTATGAAAATACAGTAGTCTAGGTACATCAAAATCTTTTTTCCACTGTTTAATAGAAGATAAATCATTTTTATCTATATCTGACAAAACCCACTTCTCTTCACTTAAAATTATATTTCCATATTTAATTTTGGGAATATAGGGAAGATAATCAAAATTTTCAATTATCCTAAACACTGAAAACGGATTATCTTGCCATTCTAAAGAAACCGCTAGCAAAAATCTTGCTAAATCGCTAAATACTCCATTTGATTTATGATTTAGCATTGATGTTGTTACAAAATTAACAATTGAGCCTGTTCGTAAATCTCTAAAATATAGTTTATATCGCTGGTCTATTTTTATAACACCCACCACCAGAGAATCTAATTCAATCGATGTGTTATCATTGTCATCATAAGATAATAATAACTTTTTAGAATGAGCATTCTGTGCCGACATAACATTTAAATTCTTACTATCTCTTGGAAATTCTATTAATTCTACATTATCCAACTGTGAATCTAACGAGATATAAGAATTAGGAAAATAGGAGGCAAACCTTCCAATAGACTTCCCTATCATGTCACTCCCTGTATTTGGGACAACTGATATAACAGGTTGAGATTCAAAATTCTTAATTTCACAATATAACTCTAACTGATTTGCAACAAATCTATCCGAATTTGGGTATAACAATCCTAAAGGTATATTTGATATATCTATCTCTTTTTTACAATTTTTAACAGCTTTGAAGACTTCTTTACTCAGATAAGACAAAAAATTTTGCTCTTCTACACTACTTGATGACTTTACATGAGTTCCCAAAGTTTGTTTTGGTAAACCCAGTCCTAAATTACCATCTAATAATTCTTTAATTGGAACTTCGACGTATTCTCCATATTTTTCAACAAATTTTTCTGTAAATGATTCTAATTCTCTGTTTCGATAACCTTTAGCCAGATTAATTTTTGAAATAAAATTAACAAAATCCTCCATTTTCTTTTTTAAATTTTTGGGCAGCACCGAATCACAACAATTTACTAAATCCACCTTCAGGTAATGCTGTTTTTTTATCATTAAAAATATACGACATTTTTTTACAAATTTCAGTATATTGAGAAATGCCTTCTCCCAACTCTAATTTTGCATACTGCTCAATACTATTTTTTATTTGTAATAAATCCTCGGTTAATTTTCTTTGGTTATTAATATCCTTTAAAATGTTGGTTAAATCATCTAAATCTTTATGGCTTATTGCAACTTTTCGCAAGTTTGTAAACAAAAATTCATTAGTAATCAAATTACGTATATAATCTAAAATTTTCTGCTTCTCTAAATCAGGAGATTTACTTTGAAGTACCAGTTCTAACACACTGACTTCCGATTTATACGTTAATTTTTGTATGAATTCTAAAAGTCCAGTTTTCTTGATAAATAAATCCTTACTTATCTCAGAGATTCCCCAGTAATTGACATTACTTAATTGATACTTATCTGATAATTCAAGTACTTTTTGGTTCCACTATATATGTAGTTGTAATAAGACAGAATCTTTATTTTCTAACATCATACAAATCGAACTTAGCCACTCTCCACTAACCGAGATTTTTTTCGTATAATTTTCTCCAATCTTTTGATGATATGAGATATCAGAAAAAGTTCCTACACCAATTGAACTAAACAATCCAAACGGCGTTGCTCTTGTAATTGATCTTTTTACATAGTTTCTAAAGGTGGAATTTTTATATATTTTTTCTTTAGTTAAATTATGGAAAAATTGAGGGTTCGCCACTAGCAACATTTCTTTAAAAACTTTGTTATCAAAAAATATTTCAAGATTATTTTCACTAAGTTTTTCTATAAGTCTTGAATCATTAACGCATTACCTATAAATGTAATTATCTTTTATCTTAAACATAATTCTCTTGTAAAAAAAGGTAAGTACCTCGTATACCTGCCTTATTCAATCAATTATAAAACTAATCTTTACAACAACCTGTAGATGTTACACCACCAGAAACATAACCTTGTTCTGTTGAAACTTCAGTTACATCAAGTTCCAATGAAAATTCAGTATTTTCCATGATAACTCTGCCTCTTCTTTAAGTTGTGTTTATAATACTAAAAGCAAATTTATTTGTCAATAATTTTTAGAAAATTCATTCTTTTTGTTTCGGAGTATTATAAAATAAAATCCGTCTGTACTATCAAACAAGCTCTGTTATCAGAAGATATTTCATAAGAAATCCTTAACAGATGTCATTACATTTTTGAAAACTAGAATCATTATCAAAAAAGCAAACAAGTTGACAATTCAGGACTAGAAAAACGTATTATTTGAGAGGTATAAAATTTCCAATAATAATTCTCACTACTCGTGGATCCTCGTCATAAGAAATAAAGATATCCTTATACTTTAGACGTAGACCCTCTGCTTCAAGATATACTCGCTTAATGTATGTTTGACTATTACATACCACAGCATATACGGCACCATCATAGTCAAAACCTGTTTCACGAATGAGAGCAACTGAACCATTGTGATACTTTGGCTCCATAGAATCTCCAGACACCCATGAGGCAAAGTCATGCGCCAACTCCTCCGTAAAGTAAACCGTTTCATAATAAGGAATTAAAACTATTTGGTTTACACCAGACTCAAAAGCAGTTTGTGTTTACCTATAATGACCGATCCAATAATATCAACCTTCCACTTCATACAGATTACCTCAACTATAGAATGAATTCTGTCAGACGTAGGCATCCAGAACTATCCCCTGCTTCACCACATAAGTTAAGACACACAGGTGCCACTCTTGCAAGAAAATCTGGCGTTCCCCTAGAAATTATTTCCGAGGCATTAACTCATAGTGATAAACAAATTACAAAGACCTATGTTAACACAAAAATATAGTAAATCAAACTGCTGGAGATATTGCATATAGAAGCTTAAAAAAATAATAGGGTGAACATGGGGTGAATTTTGGGGTGAACTTTATAAATTTCAACAAAAAAAAGACATCCAAGATAAAAATCTTGAATGTCTTGAAACGTTGATATAATCGTATTGATTAACGTTTTGAGAATTGTGAAGCTTTACGAGCTTTCTTAAGACCTGGTTTCTTACGTTCAACCATACGTGCATCACGAGTAAGAAGTCCAGCGCGTTTCAATGAATCGCGGAAGTCTGG
>JAGZRP010000031.1 GCA_018381595.1 Bacillota bacterium | reverse complement strand
CATACTTCCATCTTCAAAGTGTACGACTGGAATTGGTTCTCCCCAATATCTTTGACGAGCAAAAATCCAATCACGAATGTGGTAATTAATTTGTTTTTTACCACAGTGATGTTCTTCTAACCAAGCAATCATCATATCAATTGCTTCTTGTTTTCCCATACCATCTAGGAATTCAGAATTCATATGAACCCCATCTTCTGTATAAGCTTCTTTTTCGATATCTCCACCTTCTAATACTTGAATAATTGGAATACCAAATTTACGAGCAAATTCGTAATCTCTCGTATCGTGTGCAGGAACTGCCATGATAGCACCGGTTCCATATCCAGCTAATACATAATCACTAATCCAAATTGGAATCTTCTTGTTATTGACAGGGTTAATCGCATAAGCACCTGTAAATACTCCGGTTTTTTCTTTATTTAATTCTGTTCTTTCCAAATCAGACTTACTCGCACATACTTTTTTATAAGCTTCTACTTCCTCTTTCTTATCTGGGGTTGTAATTGTATCTACATATTCATGTTCTGGAGCCATAACACAATAAGTTGCTCCAAACAAAGTATCACATCTTGTTGTAAATACAGTAAACTCTAAATCTGTTTCTGCAATTTTAAAATTAACATGTGCTCCCACTGATTTTCCGATCCAGTTTTTTTGAATCTCTTTTGTAGATTCTGGCCAATCTATTGTTTCTAAGTTTTCCAATAACTTTTCCGCATATTTTGGAATGGTTAATACCCATTGTTTCATATTTTTACGAACGACTGGATATCCTCCACGTTCACTTTTTCCATCAATGACTTCGTCATTTGCAAGTACGGTTCCAAGTTCTTCACACCAGTTAACTGGCATGTCTACTAACTTCGCATATCCATCTTCAAACAATTGTTTAAAAATCCATTGTGTCCATTTATAATAATTTGGGTCAGCTGTAGAAATTTCTTTAGACCAATCATAAGAAAACCCTAACATTTTTAATTGACGTTTAAAGGTTGCGATATTATTTTGGGTAAATCCATCTGGATGATTTCCTGTATTCATCGCATATTGTTCTGCAGGAAGTCCAAATGCATCCCATCCCATAGGGTGTAATACATTAAATCCTCTCATTCTTTTATAACGAGAAACAATATCCGTTGCAGTATAACCTTCTGGATGTCCTACGTGTAATCCTTGTCCTGATGGATAAGGAAACATATCTAAACAGTAATATTTTGGCTTGGAAAAATCCCAAACATCTGTTTCAAATGTTTGATGCTCATCCCAATATTTCTGCCATTTTTCCTCTACTTTTTTTGCTTCATACATAATTACATCTTCCTTTCTAGTTTCTTTAAATAAGTTCCAAGTAAGTGATAACTAATAAAAATAACGACAAGTAAAATTAGTACCCCTACTAAAAACATAAGTATAAAATTTGGTATCAAACAGGCAAGTGCAGCAGTTACACAAATATCAAACGTGTTTGTTATCAGTACCATACGAGCGAGTTTTCGAAACTCGAAACGATTTGTTTGAATGTGATATTTTCCTTCTAAGTCTTTGATTTCTACACTTGTCTTATATTTTTCTAATCGCTTTTCACTTTTTAAAATCATCATGGCATAAATCCCATAAATTAATAAAAATGTGAATGTAAATAAAATAATTTCTTCTAACATAATCCTCCTTTTTGGTACATAAAAAGTATTATAAGTTAAGGACGGATATTTCCGCGGTACCACCTTAATTCATAATACTTATGCACTTATATTCGTAACGTGAATCAACCGTTTTACAAATCTTTGTAAACAGCTCCAAAGCAAGTTCATCATGATTTCTTCCTGACTTTCACCAATTATCAGGTCTCTTTTCTAAGAAATGGTATGATTACTACTCTTTTTCTTCGCTTTTTTCTAAAACATGTTTATTATATTATATTTGTTCAATATATTCAAGTAATTTTAAGAATAAACGGACAAATTTACGTTCTAGTCCTTTTCTTCTTAACTTTCTAATTTCAATACGTTTTTTCTTGATTGGTAAATTGCTAAATAAAATCTCATCAATTTTTTCTTTCATAACCGTTTCAATTTGTAAGTCACTAATGATGGATTCAATATCATCATTGATTAAACGTACTGCATCGATTTCAATATCTTTTCCTTTACAATTAATTGTTAATTGACCAATCGTTGGAACATCTTTTACTTCAACAATAAAGTCTGTTCCCTCTATCCATGAATCTGATTTTAATGGTTGTTCATTAAAATAAACGACAACATCATCTGCTTGTTTGGTATTACGGAAACGAATCTTGTAATTTCTTTTATCTGGAATAATACCACTTTTTCCTTCAATGGCACGAATAATAACTGTGTAGTTATTTGGTAAGTAATTATAATCAATCGATGTCAGTAAGTAGAATCCTTGACGATATAAATCACTCACACCATCATCTTCATATAAGTTATATTGATTATTCTTACCAGGGAAGATATGAATTTCCATATCTTTAGAAGGGGTTGTATCATTCA
Source organism: Bacillota bacterium (assembly GCA_018381595.1). GTDB lineage: Bacteria > Bacillota_I > Bacilli_A > RF39 > UBA660 > UMGS2016. Next base: position 5,723 of record JAGZRP010000031.1, on the reverse strand, counting down.
TATTTTCATGATGACCAAACGGAATAATCGAACCTGATTTTGCAAATACAGGGTAATCCTCATCTTTAAAGAAAGATACATACTTTCTTCCACCGGGAAACTTCTTCCCTGTCATAAAGTCATACCATGTCCCCGTAGGCATATAGAATTTATGGATAACACGATTCATCAAATATTCTTTTTTAGAAATGATTGGACAAACAAATAACTCAGTTCCAAAATAATACTCATTTTTATATAAATCATCATCGTAAAACTCTGGAAATTTATAATAGATTGGCTGCACAATTGGCATTCCATATTTCGAATATTTATAACTTTCCGCATATAAATATGGAATCAAACGATGTCTCAATTCTAGATAATCTTTTACAATACGATATGTTTTAATACTCCAACGCCATGGTTCTCTTTTATAATATTTCCCGGTTTCACTACCTAGTTTTAAAATAGGACTAAAGGTTCCCAGTTGCACAAAACGAGTATATAATTCGTTATCTTCAACACCCTTATAATAACCTCCAATATCATGACTCCAGAAACTAACTCCTATATTAGAAGCACTTGCGTTATAGTATGGAACTTTCTTTAATGTATCCCAACTAACAATTGTTTTTCCAGAATAAAGAACTGGATAACGATGAGGTGCCACTTTGGTATTTCTAGAAAGAGTCATTGGACGACGTTTATAATTACGTTTCATATCATAGAAATGATAATGTTGTAATAAATTTAATGTTTTCAAATCTTCAATACGATTCATATCTAAAAAGTAAAAATCAATTCCTATATTATCTAGTGGATGAATTAATATTTTTAAATAAACATCGATAAACTTAGAATCTAACATCTGAAATGGAATATTCCCATTTTCATCTGGTTTTAAATACTGTGCGATTTTATCATAATTGGTTTCGTAATCATGAATCCCATCAAAGGAATCTAACGTAAGTCCTAAACGAATTCCTTTGGAGTGAAGAAAATTCACAAGTCCCGCAGGATTTGAAAATTTATCTGGTTGAAATGAAAATCCTGCATACTTTTTATGTTCAATATCTTTTTTATGCCAATCTGAATTTAATAGTAATACAGAAAGTGGAATATCATAATCATCGAATTCTTGAACCAAGTCAGCTACATCTCTACTATCATAACTAATATTTCTGCTCCACCAATTTCCCAGTGCATATCTTGGAATTAAAGATGGAAATCCTGTTAATCCAAAATAATCTTTTAAACAAAGGGCAAAATCTTTTAAATAGAAGAATGCATAAATATCGATTCCTCCATCCGTTCTTGGGGTTAATGTTCCCCCCTCTTCAATCACCATTCCCTTAGAATCATCAATGGTTGCGAATCCATCCGCTGAATATAATCCTTTTCCAAACTTTTCATCGACATCCATACTAACCCCGGGTGCTCCATAGTTTCTCACTTCTGGATGGTTATAATTCCAAATACGGTCACTATTAATTAAATTAATACGTAAGTTAGAAATTGGATTTAATTTAGAACCTACAAATGGACGATTCTTGAGATAGAAAAGGTGAAAATACTTAGTTGTAATTTCTAAGGTTACCGCATCTTCTTTAAATTGAAATTTAGGTAACTTAAAACTTCGATTGGTTACTAATTCTGTCAATCGATCTTCAAATACCCCATTCTCGTTATATTCTAAACGAACCATTCTTTCTGTTAATACCGTAATACGATATTTTTCTCCGATAAATACTGCCTTACTATTGGCAACACCCTTTGTTTTATCAAATTCAAATTGTTTTCCTAATGGATACATAACGACACCCCTTTGTTATTCTTTTATAATTCTTCAATTCGCATAAAGTTTGTATGCTTTACTTCTTTAAATGGATAACCCCCTGTAACAATAATCTTATCCCCCTCTTTGATTTCCATAAACTCTTTTAATGATTCCGTAGCTTGCCTCATCACTTTATCAAATGAATTTAACTCAGTTACTTGAAATCCATAGACTCCGAAATGAAGTGCAAGTGACTTAACAACTGCCTCATCTGGAGATAGTGCAATGATAGGACAAACTGGTCTAAAACGACTAATCTTTTTTGCTGTATATCCAGTAATTGTCGGTGCGACGATAGCAGTACATCGTAATCTTTCTGCATTATCTGTCACACTATAAGCAAGAGAACCTGTAATATCATTTTTCTCTGTACGCATGGCTTTATCTAATAAATCTCTATAATCAATATCATCCTCTGAGGATTCAATAATCTTAGCCATCATAGAAAGCGTTTCCACAGGATAATCTCCAATTGTGGTCTCTCCACTTAACATCACAGCATCGACCCCATCTAATACCGCATTCGCAACATCGCTTACTTCTGCTCTCGTTGGATGACTCGTAAATTCCATACTACCAAGCATCTCTGTTGCGACCACACTTACTTTTCCTTGACGATGACATTTACTAATAATCATCTTTTGAATTCCTGGAATACGTTCCATGGGAAGCGCAACTCCAAGATCTCCACGTGCAACTAAGATACCATCCGCAACACGAATAATTTCATCGATTTCTTCTACGGCTTCTTCTGTTTCTATCTTCGCAAGAATCGATAATCTATCATCATTTAAGTTGATTAATAAATCATTCACTTCCAAAATATTCTCACTGCTAGTTACAAATGATAAAGCAATAAAATCTACATTTTTTTCATGTGCATATAAAATATCTTCTTTATCTTTTTCAGTTAAAAATGGTAACTGTAAAGAGCAATCTAATGAAATTAATTTCATGTTTTCTTTTAAAATTGCATCTTCTTCAATCTTACAAGTAAGACAGTCTTCTTCTTTATCAATCACCGTTAATAAAACTTCATTATCCCCAAGTACAATGTGAGAATTATACTTCATATCTTTGACTAAATTCGGGTAATTTACAGAAATGGTTTTATCATCCCCAACACGTTCTTTTCCATAAATTTGAATCAAATTCCCCTTTTTTAAATATATCTTCTGCTCGATTAATTTACCAACTGTTACTGTTGGTCCATCTAAATCCAACATCACGGCTACACTGGTATTTAACTCTTCATTCAGTTCGTGAATCTTATCAATGATTTCATCACAGAAATCATGTGTTGCATAGCTTAAGTTAAGACGCGCAACATTCATTCCCGATAATATTAATTGTTTTAACGTTTCTTTTTCTTGGCTAGATGGTCCAATTGTTGCTACGATCTTAGTCTTATTCATAGTATCACCATTCTAATTATATCAATTTTTCCAAATTTTAGATAGTATTATCAAAAAAAAGTAATATAAATTACTCATATTACTTTTTATTTGACAACCACGGTTACGATTAATACTGTGTCATTCTTAGAATTGTCAGTTGCCATGTAAGTTAAATCATAACTTCCAGGCTTAGATGTATTCACACTACCACTTACGGTTGCTTTGATGCTTTGACCACTATTATCTGTTACAGTTGCAGTTGGTACTACAAAAGTTGCCCCTTTTGCTACTTGAATGGTTTGACTGGTTGTACTACCTAATACCGTAATCACTGGTGGTTTGGTATCTACAACGGTTAATGTCATCGTATATTCACGTTTATATCCCGTTGCGGTATCTGTTGTATTATAAGTGAGTGTATAAACTTGTCCCAGTTTATTGGTTGTAATTGATGTTACTTTAGAACCATTTGTTTTGATTTCTGGTCCAATTACCGTCAGTGCTGTTCCACTTGCACTTCGTGCCGTTACCGTTGGTAACTTATAAGTAGTATTAATTTCTACTTTTTGATTATCTCCACCACTCACGGTAATGACTGGCATTAACGAATCTGTATATTCAGTACAAGGTTTTTCCAAATACTCATACTGATATTTATTCTTTGCAAACTGAATTCGTACACATCCGTGCATCTCTTGTTTCGTACGAGGATCGTATACTTTGTCACTATCAATAAATCCTCCCTTTGATAAATCAGCAAGGTCAAGATAAAGTGGTAAATCCTGATTCTTCTTAGGCAATAAATCTAAATTCTTTGCTGCCCAATCTTTACTACTACGTACAATTAAATTCACTTGTTCACGGTAAAGACGTTGTTTATTTCTATCAAGAATTCCAGAAACTGCCGGTACGGTTGCAAGAACAATAAATGCAAGTATTACTAAAACGGCTAATAATTCGATAAAGGTAAATCCTCTATTTTTTTTCATATTGATTACCTCCTATAATAATTAAATCATAGCACAACCAAATTTTTCCGTCAATCAAAAAGAAGAAAAATACTCACTCGATATTTTTCTCCTTCATAAATTCTCTTAGTAACTTTAACAAATATTCATTTGTTATGAAAATAAGCGACAATTAATTTTCTTCAAAATATTTTTGAATCCTCTATTTCTAATGGATATTTTTGATAATCCATACAGATATTTACTTCTTCACAAGTAAAAGGGCTCCTTTTACATCATAAACTCAGTTAAGCAAAAATCACTCAATAATATATTTTTCTGGAGTACTAATTTAGATATGTAAGTTTTGGTTTAGATGTTATTTAAATTTTCTGTTTCAGTTATTAACTCATCAAAGTCTGAAATATAGTTTTTATCTTGTATAATTCTATACTTTTTATATTCATCGATAGATAATTTATCTGCTATTTCTTTCTTTATTTTTCCATTATCTTTTAAAATGTTATATTCGTTGATTTTTAAAAATACTTCTAACTTTTCTTTCCATTCTTGCATTGAAATAATCTTTCCTAGTTTTACTTGTCTTTCTGCATAATCTAGATACATTGAGACTAAATTATTTAGTTCTGTGATTTCTTCTTGTGAAAGATAATTTTTAGCTATTGTTACATCTGTTTCAAGTATTTTTCCATCTGGTGCATTTTTCCAAGTTGTTAGTCCCATATTTTCCTTTTTACTACTGGCTCTACTATAAATTATTTCAGAAGCTGTCATTCCAGTAATAGCAAAATGCAACTTGTTTTGAACATTTTTATAAAACTTTTGTGTTGTTTCACTATTTTTATCATAATCAAAACTACATTCTTTATATATATCTGTTATTTTTTGATAAAATCTTCTTTCACTTGCTCTAATTTCTTTTATCTTAACTAATAATTCATCAAAATAATCTTTTCCAAATTTAGGACCATTTTTTAGCATTTCGCTATTAACAACAAATCCTTTTTTTATATATTCTTTTAAAGTTTTTGTTGCCCAAATTCTAAAGTCTGTTGCTTCTTTTGAATTTACTCTATAACCAACTGCTATAATTGCATCTAAACTATAAAAATTGGTATTATATTTTTTTCCGTCTGAAGCAGTTACTCTAATTTTTTGAGTAACTGAATCTTGTTCTAATTCTTTTGTTTTAAAGATATTCTGTAAATGATATGTTATATTATTTTCTGCCACATTAAATAATTTTGACATTGACTTTTGCGTTAACCAAAAGTCTTCTTCATTATATAAAACTTCTACTGATATATTTTCATTATTTTGGCTTTGATATATAATTAAATCTTTTAAATTTTCTATATTATTCAATCATTTCACTCTCCTTTATTACTACTTCAGTCGCACTTATAATATTACTTGAAGGTATATTAAATTTGGTTTTGCATACTAGCCATATATGATCACTCTTTGATAAGACTGCTTTTTCAAGCATTGCTTGCATTATTCTGTTTATATATTCTTTTTTGATGTTCTTCAGATTAA
>JAGZRP010000030.1 GCA_018381595.1 Bacillota bacterium | reverse complement strand
AAATGGATTCACTTTTATAACTTCTCCATCTTTTCTAAAAAAGGTTCCTGTACTTTTAAACCAAAATGTGACATTGGCTTTCATGCATTGATTTCTGATGTCTAGTATCCAATCATAATTACATTCACGGACATCTCTACCACTTTCTCCACTCACTGTCACATGTTCTACTCCATGAAGATAGTTTGTCAAATCAATTGGTTCTAAAAGCGGAGAACACGCAATAAATCTTCTTTTGATAGGGTAAGATAAAAACAATGAAAGTCTTGTATCTGCTATTTTTTGTGTTTCAACAGTACATCCAATATTTACATTTTCATATCCTTTTCCCCAATCATCAGGAAGAGATTCCATGAATCGATCAATGCGCTTGGTTAAAATTAAAAAGTCGATATCTTTTCTTTCTTTTATCATAGCCCAAACTTCTTTACGCCATTCATCTGCTTCTGGTAGAAAAAAATCAGTCGCAAAACAAGTCGCGAGTATTTTATTTCCTTTTATGTTATATTCACCCTTTTTATTTTTTCGAATCGGCCAATCAAATTTATCTGTTTTTTGTATTGTGTTTTAACCATAACGTTTGGCATTTGGACCATAAAAATAACAGTTTTTACATCCATCGCTAATTTGATAACATCCTGTCCATGGTTCCCAATTCATACATTTTCCTCCTTTACCTTGTTTCCTTCATTATACATAGAATTCACTTTTTTTGAAAGCTCTTGTATATATTAAAAATAGAAGAGTTTCTACTCTTCTATTTGATATGTTTCCTCATAATTGGTAATAATCACATCTTCAACTTTTCCACGTTTAGCGCCATTGGAATTAATATTTCTCTTAGCCTCAATCACATGAATATGAAAACCTTGATATAGTTCTTGAATCAAAGGGGTATTATGATTGGAAAGCATTACCTTTACTCCTCTTTTATCTAAATCTTTAAATACTTCACATACACGGATTTGTTCTTCTTTTCCAAATTTGGTATCGGTATAAGTTGTAAATGCATTCGACATGGTATCATATGGTGGATCTAAGTAAACAAAATCCCCCGCTTTTGCCTCCTTCAAAGCCACTTCAAAGTCTGTACATAAGATTTGCACATCGTTTAAGGTAAGATACATACATACTTTTAGTAGATTTTCTCCTTCATAGGTATTAATTTTTTCTTTTTTTCCGTATGGAACATTGAATTGCCCTTTACTATTAACACGATATAATCCGTTAAAACAAGCTTTGTTGAGATATAACGTTCTAGCAGCACGTGCATGATTACTCATACGCATGAGTTTTTCTTTATCTCTATCTTTATTACGAATTCGATAATAAAACTCTTCTTCGTGTTTGGTTTCATAACTATCTAAAAGACGACACATTTTTGTATATTCATCTTCATCTTTTAAGACACGATAAACATTCATCAATTCTTCATTAGAATCATTAATGACTGCTTTTTTTGGTGTTAATTCAAATAAAAGAGCCCCACCACCTACAAATGGTTCGTAGTAACAATCATAATCTTCTGGAATATATTTTAATAATTTATCAATAATTTGGCGTTTTCCACCTGCCCATTTAACAAATGGTTTGATTTTTGTACTCATACTTCATCCCCCTAACTTCAGTATAACACAGTTTATACAATTTCTTCCAATTCCATCACTTGTTGCGTGGCTGGTGTTGCAGCTAATGATAAAATCCAACGTACCCAAGCGATTACAGTACTCGCTCTTCTGAAAGCTGTTGTTTCGTTGATTGGTTTTCCACTGGTTTCTTGTATCATTTTCGCAATCTCTCCACGATGAAACACACCAGTATTCAAATAAGTTGATAATGCATAATGAAATGGTTCATGTTCTAAAATACGTTTCACAATGAATAGGTCTCTATCTTTCTTTCCTAATGTATTCAAGCGATTTCCCGTTTCAGTTAATTGATAACTATTTTTTTCAACAAGCCCTAGATATCTTGTTGCAGCTAAATAATAATCTGCTTGACGCATTACAAATGCATAGTGTTCTTGGATATCTGCCGCTGTAAACTCATTTTCGTATAATACATCAAGCATATCTAAAACACGAGCAAATGTATCTGCTTGTGGAAAGGCAATTTTCCTATCTTCTTCCACTATCGTAACAGTATTTAAAATGTCTTTTACCTCTTCTACGGAAATGTTTTGATAAACTTCATCTAATATATAGTTTTTCACTTCTTTTAAGTGAATACTATTATAATTGTTCTCTTCCAAAAACTCATAAATATAAAAGTGATAAATGTTATCATGTTTTATCATCATAACTGGTACAATTTCTTTTGAAGTTCTCTTTTTCCAGACACGATATGGATAATATAATTGTCTGATAATAAAATCTTTCATGAAATGATTTTTAGCTTCAACGATTAAGAACTTTGTTTTTCCTTCATAACTACCATCAATCTCCATTTGCGCATTTTTGACATCAATTGTAAAAGGATTTCCATCTACATTTTGGATTTGATAAGAAAATTTTTCAGTCCCCATTCGTCCTTGAATAGAAGGATATACTTCTTCGGAAGCAACATCTTCTATCATTTTAGACAAATAAGCAGCAGAAAGCGAAATAGCTTCACTTGGTGTATTAGAAGGATGAATTGTTGTAATACAATCAGGAAGATATTTCGTTTCAATTTTTACATTTTCAGAAATAGTAATTGGATAATAATTTTGAAATCTACCAATCACATATGTTCCTCGTTCAGTTGGCAAAATGGCAAGATGGTTTTTTGTAAACACTTCTGGTAAATCATCTTTGCTATCAAATTTTGTCATTAATCGTGGCTCTCGCTTTGCTGTTTTAATTTGTTCTGCAGTAATGGTTGCGAACCCATTTTTCTCTACTTCTTCTAAAATTGGGTAAGTTTCAAATAACTGATTCCAGGCAGTATCATTTTTTGTCTCTTTCTTTCCCAATGATTAAAACCTCCTTAATTTCTCCCCTTTTTTTAGCGTTACTATTGATGTTTCGTCTCGCGTTCACTTTGCGAATTCGATATTTTGTTTTATCCTGATATAAATCTAATATAAATTTTGTATTGGAATTGCTAACAACAATATAGCAACCACGCTCTATTAAAATATCACATAACTCTTTTAATCGTTCTTGGTCTTTTTTCGTAAATCCATTTTCTGTATAGCTTACAAAACTATTTTGTTTTTCCAGTGGCTCATATGGTGGATCAAAGTAAATGAGAGAGCCTTTAGGTGCATCAATACAAGCATCATAAAAATCACCTGTTAAAAAAGTAATATCATTTTCAATAAAATAATCATGTAAAGATTTTAAAAGAGATTCATTGCAAATACATGGATTTTTATAGGCACCAAAAGGAGTGTTAAAATATCCTTGACTATTTAGGCGAAACAAGCCATTGTAGCAAGTACGGTTTAAATAGATAAGACGAGCTGCCTTTTCGACATTGCTCCAGGTTTGGTATTCTTCTAATCTATCCTTTCCACGAATTTCATAAAAAGACTCTGCATCATTTTTATTTTCATAATCTTTTAATTTTTCAATTAATTCATCATAATTATTTTTAATACATAAATAGCAGTTAATTAAATCTTCATTGTAATCATTTACAACTGCTTTTTTTGGTTGTAAGTGAAGCAAAACTGCTCCTCCTCCTAAAAAGGGTTCATAATAAGTTTCGAATTTTTTAGGAAATGCTTTTTCTATTTGAGGTAATAGTTGTCTTTTACCACCTGCCCATTTTAAAAATGGTTGAATGAGTTTGTTCTTTTGTTGTTTTCCTCTAGCCATGATACTACCTCAACTTTCATATATATTATAGCATACTTCAACAATATTTTTGAAGGCGAAACACAGCAAATATATTATTTCAATTTTCTCAGATTTGAACCATCTAATAACTATCATTTAAAAAATTTAGATTTAATTTACTCATTTCTTTTATATTGTATAAACTTATTTTGAATTTTTCATTAATGTGTTATAATACAGGCGAAAGAAAGTTTGCAAATAGGTAAAATGCAGGAGGATGTTATGGATATTAAACCAAGTGATAAAACGATAAAAGAATTATTAGGCTCTAAGAAACAATTTAACATTCCACGTTTCCAACGTGAATATTCATGGGAAAAGAAAAATTATCAAGAATTCTTTAATGATATGCTAAATTGTTTACAAATTGAAAATGGAACAATTTCGCCTTCGCAATATTTTTTAGGAACAATGCTATTTATCGGTAACTATGATAATGATAAAGAAAATTTAATACAAGTGGTGGATGGACAACAAAGATTAACAACAATAACAATACTTTTTTCTGCTTTATCAGATATATTTATTTCAATAAAAGAAACAAAACTAAGTGACAAAATTTTCGAATATATTATGACAGAAGATGATAATGGAGAAAATGTTAAAATTATAAAAACAATAACCAGTTATCCCTTTTTCTCATATTTTATTCAAGATAAAAAGAAATCTAATATACCAAATTCAACTATTAGTGAAGAAGAAAAATGTATTAAAAATTGTTATGATTATTTTTATAAAAATTTAAATGAAAAAAAAATTAGAAATATATTATCCAATAAATATGGGAATAATAACGTAGAAGACTTAAAATACATTGATATTTTAAAAGCAATTAGAGATCAAGTATTGCAAACAACATTTATTTCAATTTCTACACATGATAAAAATCAAGCAAATATCATTTTCGAAATATTGAACGCAAAAGGAAAAAGTTTAACTTATGTTGATTTAATAAAAAATAAAATTTTTGAAGTATTAGATGAGGAAGAACCAGCTGATTTTGCAGAAGAACACTGGAAGGATATCAAAACTATCTTGAGAGGAAAAGAAAAGGAAGAAAGTATTGGATTTGCAACGTTCTATAGACATTTTTGGCTATCACGATATAAAAAATCTACCTCTAAAAAAATGTATGATGATTTTCTAAAACAATTTAAATCAAAAAATAAAACACTTTATAAAAATTTGTTACTGAATATGCACAAAGATGCCACCAACTATATGATGCTAGTCAATCCATCCAGAAACGACTATGGAAATAGAAAAGAATATTATTGGTTAGTACAAAGTTTAAATGTTTTAAACAATTATTTCAATATAATTCAAGTAAGGGTGGTATTATTAGCACTTTATGACTTAAGAGAAAAAGGATTAATTAGTATGAAAGAGTTTAAACGTTTAATCATATTTTTGGAAAATTTTCATTTTGCATACAATGCAATCATGGGGGGGAATCCTAACAAAATAGAGAATATTTATTCTGCATTTTCAATAGCTGTTAGAACACTTGATACCAAAGCAGAAGTAAATCAATTAATACAAAATGAATTGATTCTAAAATTAAATGTTCTAATGCCAAAGTTTAATGAATTTTCTATTAAATTTTGTGAATTGGAGTATTCAAAATCAGAAAACAAAAGTAATTTAAAAACGAAATATGCAATAAACAAATTAAATTCATTTTATGAACAGAATGAACTATTTGATGATAACGGAACAATAGAACATATCATATCTGAATCTGCTGATAAAGAAACTTTAAATATTGGGAATCTCCTTTTATTAGAACCTAAGATAAATAACCTTGCAGATAGTAAAACGTATTTAGAAAAAAGAAAATTTTATAATCAATCTTCATACAAATGGGCTAATCAATTTTCTGATGAAAATAAAACATTTGATTCATCTGATATAAATTTACGTGCAGCCAAATTAGCTGAAATATATTATACCAATATTTTAAACTGTAAAATGAAGGTTGAAAAAGAAGATAATATTCCTATTCCAGTATAATTACATATATTTTTGAATCCTTTAAAAAACGGGTAAAGAATTATTGATGTCTCCAAGTTTCATATCATATATTCTTACCCGTTTTTTTATTATATATCGAATAGAAGAGTTGTAATAACTTTTAATTTTTCCACAAAAAAAGTCGACATAAGTGGCCGACCAACACTTAAGGCATTATGCCTTATTACAGTAACCTGATATTCTTTAGTACTCTTTGACTAATACTAAATTAGTTACAGTAAATAACCCTTATTAGTTTTTAGTATTCTGCATTCATCTGAATGCAATATAAACATAACATATATTTAAAAATATGTCAAGAAAATCATAGCTATAATATTCGATTTTTCATGTTTTTATAAAGATTCTACTACTATAGATTTTACATTTAATTGTTTTGCAACTTCCTCATATAAATTTTTTTCGAAGTCATTTTTGTATAAAATAGCATTTTTAAATAATGAAGACTTTTCTTTTATTAATGTAATGGAATTATTGATATATATTTCTCCTATTTTTTCAATATAATTTTCTTTTATTTCAAATAATAAATGATCTATATCTTTTTTTGAAATTAGCATTTCATTTTCTACTACAAAATCTTCAAATATCATATTTTTAGAACTCTTATTATACTCTAATTTTAAATATAACAATTCAAGCAGAGACTTGAAATTTTCTAAGTGAAATATATTATTATCTATATGGTAATATTTTTCTATATTATCATCATATTTCATAATATTATTAACAGAGGCAAGAATAAAATAAATATTTTGATGTTGTTGATGAAACTGATTTAACTTTTCCATAATCCATATTATATTTTCATGATCAAAAAAAACATCAAAATTATCAATTAATACAATTACTTCTTGTTCATGATATGTTTCTAATTTTGCAAATAAAAGATAATACAATAGTTTTCGATTTATAGAATTTGAAATTTCCCTTTTTGACAAAGGAACTTCATCAATATAAATTTCTGTAAATCTATTAATAATTTCATTTAAATTATCAATATTAATATCTAATCTTAATTTGATAGGGTAATTTTTATTCAAATCACGATTCACTTTATATAAAGTCTCATTATCTATTTGATCTAATAATAAATTTAATTGTTTCAATATATCTTCACTTTTTTTAGAAGTTTCAAAATCTTCATATATTAGATTTCGAAAAAAATTATTTTTTGTAAATTTGAATTCTTCTGTAAACTGGGTTTGTTCATTTACCAATATAACTTCATATTCTCCTTTATGAACTTCTAAATTATTGATTAATACATTCTCTCCAAAATTTATATTTTTTTGTATTGTTTTTATTATATCAGTTTTTCCTGCACCATTATTTCCTAACAAGTATATAACTCCATTGTTCACCATATGAATCATTTTGTTATCTTCTATTTTTAAATTTATTTCCATTTCGTCCTCCTAATTTTACAAATTATTAAAATTTTAGTATAATGAATTTGAGGTTACAGTACCCTGTTATTTTTTAGTATTCTTTGACAAGATTTACAAAGTAACATAATATTTTTGTGTTACAGTACCCTGTTATTTTTTAGTATTCTTTGACATGAGATAATTGAAGAACCAAGTACATCTGGTTACAGTACCCTGTTATTTTTTAGTATTCTTTGACGAAGCAACAATATCTTCCCAACGATATTCAGTTACAGTACCCTGTTATTTTTTAGTATTCTTTGACCCTGACCCAAAATTAAAAGATGACCCAAACGTTACAGTACCCTGTTATTTTTTAGTATTCTTTGACTTAGAAGAAGTGCTAGTTCAATGAATTTTAGTTACAGTACCCTGTTATTTTTTAGTATTCTTTGACATAAAGATGCAACATAATCTGTTACAACTGGTTACAGTACCCTGTTATTTTTTAGTATTCTTTGACCCAGTCCAGTTACAGTTTTACTCATTTCATGTTACAGTACCCTGTTATTTTTTAGTATTCTTTGACGTTCATTTTGAATACATCAGTGTGCTCATTGTTACAGTACCCTAAATTTGTAATCTAAAAACAAGCTTCTTGGATAGAGCTTGTTTTTCTGTTTTTATCATGCATGCTATTTCTACCCAAAATATTCTATTAGTTTTTCTTGTAGAACCTCTTTCGGAGTGTTATTATTATTCACTCTGATTAAATCAGTAAAATTAATGCATATAAAATATTTACCATATTCTTGCTGTTTTTTAATTTCTTGTTTTGCTGCTGAAGTAATTTCTGAACGTGTAAATAAAAGCAATGTAGATATTCCTTTATATTCCATAATCTGAGATAAACTTCTAATGGTACTGACGGGTACTTTTTTATTTTGATTCTTACACTCAACTAAAATGAGCCCTCCCATATTCCAAAATCTAGAATCATTTGATAAATTCGCACAGCATAAATCAATTTCTTCTGTAATATATCTAATATTTTTT
>JAGZRP010000029.1 GCA_018381595.1 Bacillota bacterium | reverse complement strand
AAAGCGAAAAGGAAATGAACTTCCAACTTCGGCATTCTTAAAATATGCAGATGGAACTTTTCCAGGAGGAAACAATGGAATGACTGACTCAGGAATGAGTGAAACGGTTCCTTCTTGGATTCCAAGTAATTGTACAACATGTAATCAATGTAGTTTTGTGTGTCCTCATGGTGTGATTCGTCCTTATTTATTATCAAAAGAAGAATATGATAAAGCACCAGAGCTCATTCAAAGACGTTGTAAAAAAGCGATGGGACCTGGAATGGAAGACTATTATTATGCAATTGGTATTTGTATTGATAAATGTACCGGTTGTGGACTTTGTATTCAAACTTGCCCTGGAATGAAGGGAAGTAAGGCATTAATTAGAAAATTTTATAAAGAGGAAAAATTAGAACATGAACAAGAAATTTATGATTATCTGAATGAATATATCAAAGAAAAACCACAAGGGAATCCATATACGATTAAAAACAGTCAATTTACCAAACCTAAATTTGCCTTTCACGGAGCATGTGCTGGTTGTGGGGAAACAGCATATATTAAATTGTTAACTCAGCTTTATGGAAATCATTTAGTTGTTGCAAATGCAACTGGTTGTTCTTCCATTTACGGTGGAAGTGTACCTGAATTCCCATATCAAATTCCTTGGGCTAGTTCGTTATTTGAAGACAATGCAGAGTATGGATATGGAATGAATATTGCTAAAAATGTCATTCGCAATCGCATTGAACGACTGATGAAAGAACATATCAGTGATAATGAAGAACTATATACAAAATGGATAGAAAATCGAGAATCTTATGAGAAAACAGAAGAAGTATATCAGGCATTGTTAAAAGAAACTCCAGATTATTTAAAAGAATATATGCCATATATCAAAGCAAGTGTTGTCTTTTCTATTGGAGGAGATGGTTGGGCTTATGATATTGGATATGGAGGAATTGATCATGTACTAGCCAGTGGTGAGAATATGAATATCTTAGTATTAGATACTCAAGTATATTCTAATACAGGTGGTCAATCTAGTAAGGCAAGTCCGAAAGGCAGTATTGCATCTTTCGCATCAAATGGTAAGAAAGTTGCGAAAAAAGATTTAGCTGCTATGGCGCTTGCTTATCCAAATGTCTATGTTGCTAGTATTTGTTTAGGTGCAAATGGAATGCAGGCAATCAAAGCAATGAAAGAAGCAGTAGAATATCCTGGTCCATCTTTAATCATTGCGTATGCCCCTTGTATCTCACACGGATTAAAAGGCGGTATGGAACATTCATTAGAAAGTGAAAAACTAGCAACGCAATGCGGATACTTCCCAATTTTTAGATACCATCCAGAAACAGGATTTACACTAGATAGCAAACAAGTGAATTTTGAACAGTATAAAGAGTATTTAGAAATGCAAACAAGATATTCAATGCTAAAAGTAATCAATCCTGAGAAAGCAGAAACTTTGCTAAATGAAAACATGGAACAGGCAAAAAAAAGATTTGCATATTACGAAAACTTGACAAAAAAGAAAGAGGAATAATCTCCTTTTTCTTTTTTCAATATACTCAAATAAACAAAGTTATGATATACTAGTAATAATAAGAAAAGGGGAATTAAGATGGAAAGTGTATGGAACGATAGTATGACTCCACTTATGATAAATGTAATTAGCTATTTTAAGGGAGTAACTGATGCAAAGGAAAATAAAATTGATGAAGAAAAATTAAAAAATCTTGGTGATAAAGATAATGAATTTTATATGTATGGGATGAAAGATGAACAGAATAGTAAAATGATTGCAACAACAAGTGGAAGTATGAATGAAAAAGCTTATCAACATGCATTAGAAGTTTTAACTTCCTCTACAGCAGTTTATCAAGCAACAAACATGGTAGAGCCACTTATCATTCAAACAAAGATGTCAATCGGAGATATATTACTGGATACCACTTCTACAGACCATTTAAAAGAAATTTTAATTGCCAATCAATTAACAGATGAAACAATCTATTCACTTGCAAAAACATTCATAGAACTTTATTTAAGTACTTATAATACCAAACTTCAATTAGCAAAATTAAAGTTTACGAATGTTGCCAATGGATTGAAAGCAGCTGAGGATTTGAAAGAATTTATCAATGGAATTTTAGAAGCTAGAAAATTAGAAAATAAACCAATTGAACTTAATAAATATAAGAAAAAAAGAAATATGTTTCTGCAAGGAATGATCGCTGAAAAAAGTAGTCGTTTTGTTGGAAGTGTGGAAACAGGTTTTGATAAAGAAAAATATGAACAGACATTACTATTATTAACAGTCGATATTGCACAAAGTGAAGCCAATACTGATTTGTGTATATTAGACTTCGATGAACGTAAAAAAATTGGGCTTTTAAATCCTGAAGAAGTTTCAAAAGGTTATCATAAGAAAAGTAAAACAACAGATGAATTTTTGAAGACTATTGAAAATACATTTTTAAATGGATATACAGATATGTATAATATGAAGATGAAAAAGGTTTTATAATTAGAAATTAAGGTGTGGAACATGAAAAAGAGAAATAATTATTTACTACAGAAAATATTATTGTCAGCGGGTATTACTTTATTTACTGCTTCCGGTTGTGTCAAAATGGAAGAAAAAAAAGAGCAAGATGTGATGGAAGAAATCATTCATTTAGAAACGGAGATTGACAAAGAACAATCATTAAATAATGATATTGTTGAAGGAACTATCGATTATTATCGTGGAGTTAGTGATTCATTCAATCAAAAGATAAATAAAGAAAACCAAAGTAGAGAATATCAAACAGGAGTATCTGACGAAAAAATAGCACGCACGATTGCAACAGAAGATGGAAAAGTAAATCAGGATGCTTATGAAAAAACAATAAGAGTTATAACTAATTACCAAGGGGAACAATTTGGTCACGAAAAAGCTTATTCTGATATGAATCAGGGATTATCTTATTCAGAACCAAGTCCATTAATTGAGCAATATCGCAATAAATTAGCGCATTTAGAAATAGACGAAAAATATAAAAACCTTGGAAATGAATTTATAAGAAGCTATGTTGAATACTGCGAAGGAGACAAAATGAGACACAGTATGGGAATATCATCAGAATCGTATACTCAAGAAGAAAATATAAATTATCTCATGGAAGGATTTTTGCACTTAGGGCCAATTGAGTTTAACAAAAGGAAACATGAACTCTATCATGCCGGAAATTCACTTCATAGTAATGCACTTTATATTGCAGATGATGAAAAATCTCCAATTTATCAAAATGCTCTTTCTTATTTATCTTATAAGATAGGAAATGGATATGGAATGATAATGGTAAATCAACTTACAAAAGATGAAGTATTAAATTTAGAAAAAATAAGCATTATCAATATGAAAAAAATGAATTTAGACAATTCAAAATTTGGGTTATTAGTTGCAGAGAATTTTGATAAAGGATATGTTGATTCTTATAACGAACGATTAGATTTATTAAGAACTCATACAAACGTAAAATAAAACTTCAGATATTCTGAAGTTTTTTTATTGATACCAAAAGTTTTTAAAATCGTATTTATAAACGCGATAGATAAATTTTTCACTGTTGATATGAAACTTAGTAATTAATTGATGATTTTTATCATATTCCCCAAAGGTATTCGCCATACCGGAATCTATGATTGTATTCTCATTGATGTTTTGGGCACTACTGACATATCCAGAATAGTCAACATCGAAGCTATCTACTAATGTAAAAGTACGTTCTTTTTCATTGACTAAATATTGGTAGTACTTGGAAACATGATTTTCATCTTTCGCAGCAGTACTAATATTTGGATAATTTGCTTTCCAATCAAATTCGGGATAAGTAGTACTTACGCCAATATTGTTGTTATACATATATAAATAATATTCATCATCACCGAGACTGTCCTCTTTCTGAACCGTAACTGTATGCTGTCCACCTTGAAGTGTAAAGTCACCAATTTTAGTTAATAATTTATCTACATATTCAGTATCTTTCCAAAACTCTTGAGAACCGATTAAATAATCAATTTCAGGCATTGTATGAATCTGTTTTAATTTGATGATAGTAGATGTTTCTCTTGCACTCAAAATGATACTATCATCTTCTTTTAGATATTGAATAGAATTAATATGCATCCAATCTAACGTTTTCTCATCTTTTGGAAGCGTTGTTTTTTCCTGGTAGGATGAAAATAGGGTATTCAAATCAACTGTTTTACTTACCATTCCCGTTTCTAAATTAAGTGTAATAACAATATCTTCTACAGTATCTTTTTTGGTATCCGTTGCAAGAATGAGTAAATTTCCATCCGCATCAAATACATAATCATGGTGTAACTCATATTGACCTAATGAATATATTTTTTCAATCTTTCCTAATCGATTCATTGAAGCAATACTATTTTTAGAAATACTGAAATAAGCTAAATTATCTTTCCATAAAATGCGATGTGCACGATATTCGATAATTGGGATTTCTCCACGAAGAATTCCTTGATTATCATATAAATAAATAAAATCCTGTTTTTTGGAATCATTTCCTAAAATCGTATATAATCCATTTTCTAATTTTTCTTTACTAGGTCCAGATTCTGTTGTTAATTTTACTTTTTCACTTCCAAGTAGACTATTTGCTTGAAACTCAATCACTTTTGTTTTTACAACATTTTTATTTTCATCTAATAATTCTAATGTGATTTTATTTACTCTATCTGGAATAATACCGGTTAATAAATATTCATGTTCTGTTGTTAAATTATCAGAAGTCTGATTACTTAAAATTTGAGTATAATCTTTGATATCATTATCATTGACATGAACGGTATATCTTAATTGTAATCGTTGATTGGTATGAAAATAAATATAAAGTGCATTGGTATTTGTTTGATACGGATTAGAAATCATTAATAGATTTTGGAATGTAAAATTTCTGGATTCTTTGATTGTCTCAATTTTTTCTTCTGTTTCGTTTTGAAATTGTTCTGTATAAACAGTCTTGATAGGTTCACTTTGGAATCGATATAAATATCCACCATTTACTTTTCGGTATCCATCTGACTCTGTTTTCAATCCAAAGTATAATACAGTAAGTAAAATACCAATAGGAATTAAAAAGTAAAGATAGGGTAATTTCTTTTTCATCTAGTTCCTCCTTGGTAATATCATAAAATAAAATATTGAAAATAAAACGGGAATTTTGTGGGAAATTATGTAAAAAAGAGACTTTATAGTCCCTTTTTCAATGTTTCTAAAATTTGTTGTTTCATATTATCATCACTTTGATTCCATAGAATTTCAAAGAAAACTCCTAATCCAGGTAAGGTAATTTCCTCTTTTTCTTGAATAGAAGATTCAATGGAATCTTTAATTTCTGTTACTTCAGAATCTTTAAAATTATTTAAAATACTTTTTCTAATATCAATATTCATAAACTCATATCCTTTCAAACATAGTATGATTCAAATTAGTAAATTTATACTTTTTATAATAAAATGTCAACTATTAAAAATAGATGTCTATTTAAAAAAATATATGCTATAATATTAATAGAAAGATGAGGTAAAAATATGAGTACTGGAATGATTATTTTAATTGTTGTATTAGTAATTGTTGTGATTCTTGCTATGATGATTGCAGGAACATACAATTCATTAGTTGGTTTAAAAAACCGTGTGAAAGATCAATGGGCACAAGTTGATGTTGTGCTAAAAAGAAGAGCAGATTTAATTCCTAATTTAGTGGAAACTGTAAAAGGATATGCATCTCATGAAAAGGAAACATTGGATGCTGTTATCAGTGCTAGAAACCAAGCTGTTTCTGCAACAAATCCACATGATGAAATGGAAGCAAATGGAGTTTTAACACAAGCTTTAGGACGCTTATTTGCTATTTCAGAAGCTTATCCTGATTTAAAGGCAAATACAAACTTCATGGAATTACAAAGATCATTACAAGAAACAGAAGATAAAATTGCTTATGCAAGACAATTTTATAACGATACGGTAATGGCATATAATAATAAAATTGAAATGTTCCCATCAAACATTATTGCTGGAATGTTTCACTTTACAAAGTCTGAATTCTTTGAAATTGTTGAAAAAGACAAAGAAGTACCAAATGTAAAGTTTTAGGCTTACGAATTTCGTAAGCTTTTTTAAAAGTAGGAGTGAGAGAATGAAAAGAATCAAAAAAATAATTTTACTTTCTATTCTTGTTGGTGCTTTGATATTTCCAAGAGTAGGGAAGGCAAAAGAAACACCGGTTATAGAAAACTTTTTTACAGATATTACTGTACTTGAAAATGGGAATATCAACGTCAAAGAATTCATTGCTTTAAATGGGGAATACAATGGGTTTGAACGTGTTATCAAATTTCGTAATTCTTTAGCGCCACGATTTAATGGAACAGAAGCATCATTCGAGGGTAGCGATATTTATAATGGAGATGCTATCCGTTTAACGAAAGTAAAAGAAATCGATGTTCCAAATGGAACTCTTGATTTTTCTATTATCAATCAAGATGGAACGTTTTTTTCTAAAGTGAATTCTGCTGACAATGGTGATAAACGTGTTTATACACAGGTTAGTACATTGAATGGTGAAACATATCGTTTATATAATAAAAGTGATGGAGAAACATTAGGTTTTTACTTAGAATATACGGTTACTAATGTTGCTATTAAGCATAGTGATGTAGCAGAAATTGGTTGGAATTTAATGGGAAATGAATTAGCGAATGATATTGAAAATTATGAAGCACGCATTCATATTCCAAATAATCAAAATGAATTAAGAGCATGGGCTCATGGACCGTTAAATGGAAATATCGAGCTTGTATCAAAAGAAGAAATTAAAATTACAGTAAAAAATTTATTTGGTAACACAGCTTTTGATACTCGCTTCGTATTTGATTTAAATGTAATCCCTAAAAGCACAAAGTGGAGTCATGTAACTGCACTTGATAAAATATTAAGTGTAGAGGAAAGAAGAGCAGAGGATGCCAATCAAAGAAGACAGGCATATATTCAAGAACAAATCATTACAACAACAAAAGCATTAGATAAAGCAGAAAAATCATTGCGTCCTAGTGATGTCAGAAATGCAGAACAAGAATTAAATATTTTAGCCCCTTATACAAAAGAGGGAGAATATTCTGCACTTTTAAAACGTTATCAAGAAATCAAAAAGAAAAGTGAAGATAGACAAACACTTTTAAATATATCATTTGGTGGAGCTTGTATTGCTTATCTTTTAGGAATGATATATTTGGTATATCGTATTTATCATAAATATGATAAAGAGTATAGTACACAAAAAATTGATTATTTTAGAGATATTCCAAATAATTATGGACCAGCATGTGTTACTTATTTGATGAAAAAGACAACAGTGAATGAAGATGTATCTGCAACACTATTGAATTTGATTTCAGATAAGGTAATTACTTATGAAAAAATAGATAAGAAAAATTATAAGTTGGTTTATCATGAAACAGAACGCGAATTTTTTGAAGAAGAATCAATCTTAATTGATTGGATGTTTGGCTCTAAAAAAGATGGTGCTGAAACAACTTTAAAAGAGTTTCAAGATAGCGCTAAAGATAGTTATACTTCTTTTTTAAACCAATATGAAGACTTTAAAAAAGCAGTTTTAAAGCATGGTAGAAGTCTTAATTTTTATGAAGAAAAGAATGTAAGTGGTGGAGCTATTTTTGCTTCTTTACTTGGGTTTGTAATAGGAATTATTGGATTCTATTTTGAAATCTATTTCTTAATTCCAATTATATTTGTTATCATTGCAATTGCAACATTAATCTATTTTGTTCAAATTAGAAAAAGAACCATGTTTGGACGAGTTGAATATGAAAAGTGGAGTGCGTTAAAAAGATTTTTGAAAGATTTTGGAAATTTTGAAACAAGAGATTTACCTGATATGATTCTTTGGGAGAAATTTTTAGTTTATGCCTATGTCTTTGGCTGTTCCAAGGAATTAGAAAAGACAATGAAATTAAAACTAAATGAGATGAGCGAATTGAATCAAGCAGCTTATGGACCAGATTTCTTTGATATTATGGTATTTACTCATGTTACCAATAATTTAGTGACAAGTTCTATCGGAAATGCATATGCAACAAAAGCAACCGCGAGTGGCGGAAATTCATCATCTGCAGGAGGATTCGGTGGAGGATTCTCATCTGGTGGAGGTAGTTTCGGCGGAGGCGGAGGAGGCGGAAGCTTCTAATAAAAAAACTTCAGAATTTCTGAAGTTTTTTCATTACATCATTTGAAAATTTGTTG
>JAGZRP010000028.1 GCA_018381595.1 Bacillota bacterium | reverse complement strand
CATGGTAACATCAAGCTAACTTCCATATTTTACACTCCTCTAGTCTATCTATATATTGATTATAGCAAAAATAACAATTATTGAAAAGCAAAAAAGTTCCTATTTGACACTTCTTCTTTTCTAATCTATATGTATATCACTTTCCCACAGGAAAAATAAAACAAAAAAATAGAATACTTATCCTATTTTTTTCATTTTTATTTTCTCATAGGGTTTTACCTCTATCGATTCTTTACTTAAAGCCTTAAAGCAATCACTATCTTTCACAATATCTTCATTATCATAAGGTCCTAAAAGAGAAATTAACATTTTTAACTCTTCCTCATTTTCATAAATGTCATTATATCTTTCTTCTACTTTCTCTGGGTTTAATAATCTTTGTTGTAACATAAAATTACGATTTTTATATATTGTTCTTTGTAATAAATCTAATAATGATATTGTAAATTGTGTTCGAAAAGATTCTTCACAAGAAGGGAATAATCCTTTATCAGCATAATACTTTACTATCTTGGCAATTTCATTCACATAAAGATGATAAGGTATGGTATTTTCTACAGAGGATAATCCAGTAGAAGTTTGTAGATAATAATAAACGACATCTGGAATTTGAATGATACATTCTGCATCAGCATATGCGTAATAGGTAAAAATATCGTCTTCTTTTTGGGGAAGAGAAGAAAAATAATAATCTTGAATTAATTCTTTTTTATAAAGACGCATCCATAAAGGAGGTAATTGGTAAAGTAAATGAGATGGGTCATTTTTTGAGATATCTCTCACTTTATGAGCATGTTTTTTGTCTCTTCTTGGAATATTTCGTTTATCTTCTAATCTGATAAAATGTCCCTGTACCATATCTGCATGATACTTTTGTGCAGCAAGAACCATTTTTTCAATTCCCGTTTTCGAAACACAGTCATCTCCATCTATGAAATAAACATACTCCCCTTTTGCTTCTTGAAACCCTTTTTTTCTAGCATAAGATACCCCTTGTTTTTCTTCTTTGAATACTCTTACACGGGGATCAATATATTGATAATTCATTACCATTTCATAACTTTTATCGGTTGACTGATTGTCTACAAAAATAATCTCTATATTTTTATAACTTTGACGACATAAGGAACGATAGGTATCTTCAATTGTTTCAGAAACATTATATATTGGTATAATCACACTTACTAACACGTTTTCCCCTCCGATAGTTATGTATTATAACATATTTTAATTTTCTGTCAAAAAAATCCCAATCATATGGGATTTTATCTATTCTTACTTTTTTCTTTGTATTTACAAATATCATATAGCTTACAATTTTTACATTCTGGTCCTCTTGCTTTACAGTGATATCTTCCAAATAATACCAATTGATGATGTAGTTTTCCAAGTTGTTCCTTTGGTAATTTTTTTGTTAGTTTATCTTCAATGATTCTTACATCATCCTCTTTTTTGGCAAGACCAAGACGAATGCTTACACGTGATACATGTGTATCTACAGCAATACAATCCGCTTGATATAGATTACTTAATACAACATTGGTTGTCTTTCTTCCTACCCCTGGAAGGGTTTCTAAATACGCTCTATCATTTGGTACGATTCCATTTTGTTCTTCTAACAACCTTCGTGCAATTTCTTTGACATTTTTTGCTTTTTTGGTAAATGTTCCAATGGGACGAATAATCGTTTCTAAATCAGTGATATCCGCTTGTGTTAAGCATTCTAAACTCGGATATTTATGAAATAAGATTTCTGTTACTTGATTCACTCTTTTATCCGTTGTTTGCGCACTTAGCATCACCGCAAGTAATAATTCATAATTTTTTTGATAATTTAATTCACAACGAGGATTTGGATATAGTTCATCTAAATAATTACATATGATCTGTATCTTCTGTTTCATTTAACCAATCATAATCAAACAATTCTTTTGTTTGTAATTCTTTCTTTTTTTGAAAATTCTTACGTTGTTTTTCTACATCCTCTTTGTTTTTAATTCCCTTTTTCTTCCATTCATAGAGAATTTTATCAATATATCTCAAGTTATTAGCACCATTATAGGTGGCTTCTTTTAGAGCAAGAATAATTAATTCTTCACTAAATTCCCCTCCACACCAACTTTGAATAATTTCATATTCCATGGGTGATAGTGGGCGACCAAATTCTCGTTCAAAGATATCAAATAAATTTTCATTATTTTCTTCTACTTCTTCATTGACAATAAAGAATGCTAATTTCTCATAAAGACCTGTTAAATCAAGGTACTCAGAACGCATATTTCTCACTTTACGAATTTCTATTTTTAATAAGCCTTTATCTACCAGTCCATTTACAAGTTCTAATAATTCATTTAAATCCATTTTCAATTCTGTACTTAAACGCTTTGGATTAAACTCTAAATCGGTATTTAATATTTCTAGCAACACAACAAATTCTAACTCTGATATGTTTAAGTCTTTATATCGACGTAATAATATCATCGGAAAAAATCCACTCGGTTGTTTCAATAATTCAATTACTTTTTCCATCATATGAAATCACCTGCTTTTTATTATACTAAACTTTCTTTTACGTGTATAGCTTATTTTCCTTTTTCCAAAAACTTTACAAATGAGATAATATCCTGTGTTTGGTTCTTTAATCTTCCAATTAAAATTTCATGTTCTATTTTAGAATAAATGGTAGAAATTTTTTTGGTATGACAAATTGCTTGAAGTTCTTCTGGAGTGATTTTCACTTCTTTTCGATTTTGAATTGGTAAATTTTTCTTAATAATCTTAATTTCTTTCTCACTTTTTCCTTTTAACAGTCCTATTTTGATTGCCATATCCAAGTTTGATTCATAGATTCTATCTATATTCCATGATTCTTTTTTACAACGTCTTAAGTATTTCATATCTTTCTTTTCTTGATTGGTAAATGGATAGATATCATCTACTTGTAATTGCATCCAAACTAAGGTTTTATCTGGATACATTGTCGCATCTTTCAGTTTTGGAATGTCTAATATATCGAGCAAATCATATTTCATCAAAAAGCTTCTTCCATCTGTGGCATGTTCACTTTCAAATATTTTAGTTAGCTCTTCTTTTTTTCGTTGATAGCTTAATTCTTTTAATTGATTTTTATTTTTTTGGATGGCTTCTTCTAATTCTTTATCGATTTGAAAATGAAGAATGGTCGCAAAACGAATTGCTCTTAAAATACGTAACGTATCTTCTTTAATTCTTTTATCTGCTGGACCTACGGTTCTTATTATCTTTCTTTTGATATCATTCTGACCATTCAAGATATCAATCATTTTTAAACGACTATCATAACAAATCGTATTGATAGTAAAGTCCCGCCTTAATAAGTCTTCTTCTAATGTTTTTACATATACTACTTTTTTAGGATAGCGATGATTTACTTGTCCGATTTCTTTTCGAAATGTTGTCACTTCAAACTGTTCTTTCTGATATTCAATCACACAGCTTCCAAATCGTTCTTCTAAAACAGGAAACATTTCTTTTAATGTTTCTTTTTTCATACTGGTGCAAATATCAATATCCATACTATTTTTTAAAAGCAATCTATCCCTTACAAATCCACCAACAATATAAGCTTTCTCCTGGTTCTTTTCTATTTCTTTTAATAAACTTTGTGCAATTTTTAATTTATCAAACATATTCTGATACAAAAAAAAGGCATAATGCCTTTTAGTTTAAAGCTTCTTTTAATTTAGAACCAGCTTTAATAACAGCAGCAACTCTTGCTGGAATTTGAACAGCTTCACCAGTTTTTGGGTTACGTCCAACTTTAGCATCTTTGTGAACTGCAGTAAAAGTACAGAATCCTGTTAATGCAACTTTTCCTTCTTCTTTTAATCCTTTTACGATTCCACCCATCATTGCATCTAGTGCACGAGTAGCATCTGCTTTTGTTAATCCTGTTTCTTCAGCAATGTACTCAATTAAACTTGCTTTTGTCATAATTGTTTACCTCCTATTGTTAAGCTATCTTGCTTACACTCTAAGAATATCATTATTTTTATGTTTTTGCAACATTTTTTCTTGAAAAACCTTATAAAACATAACAAAAAATAGAGGAAAACCTCTATTTTTTTAATTTCAAGAGTGATTCTGCCTCACGATAATCATTTTGAGCAATTTCATTTAAATATAATTTGGAATAAAATACATCAAGAATATCAATTGGAATATATGTTTTTCCGTATAATTCTTGTATTCCACGATTAAATATCATATTTTTCTTTGGTTCACTATAAAAACTAACACGTGAGTTATATTTTGATTGGTTTAAATTTTCTATTTTAATTTTTGGTGCTTGTTCTTTTTTCTCATAACTGGTAAAGAATGAATTCATTTCATAATGTTCTGGAAGTGAGCAACGATTTAAAGCCAAATCCGTTCCATCTTTTGTCATAAATACAGTATATGTTAATGGACCTGTTGGTACATATCGATAATTCTTTTCATCATCACATATTGTCTTTAACGGCTTCCAACGATTTCCAAATTCGACAATGCTTAATTTTCCATTTAATTTTAATGCTCCATTTACTTCCTGGTATGCGTAGTCATTTCTTTTTTCTAAGTTCCAGTGATTTAATAATACTCTTTTCACTGAATCTGAACACTCTGGTAATTGACAGTGAAGTGGTACAAAATAATCTACTTTGGATTTGCCACTTTCTCTTCCTAATTCCATAAAGTGTTCTGCAGCAACAGATGCTTCATTTTCACCTTGATTTAAAATAGATAGCCATGCTCCATTATCATATGGTTCTAATACACCATGACGATTAATAAAAATCATACGTCCAGTTCCATCTTTTTTCGTCTGAATTTTATTTAAAAATTGAAGCCATGCGATTTGTTTTGCATTTCTTAATTCTCTTTCATTAGAACTATCTAATTTTTCAGATAATAAGTTTCCACTAATCACTACATAATCAACCTTATTTTCATCTAGATACTCCACTGTTTTTTTAACAATTTCTCTAGATTCTCTCCCTGTGATATTCAGGTTTCCTAAATGAGCAATACGATATCCTGGAAAAAAACGTTTCAATTGTTCGCTTCTCTCATTGTATTCTTTATATATCTCTTTTTGATTCTCTAAGCATTTTAAAAGTTGTTTTGTTTCTTCTTCTAATCCAGGTGAAGAAACTCTAGCAAGTAGTGTTTTCACAGAACTGATTAACGAGTTCCATACCATTTCTGTTTCTTCCACACTCATTTTAACATTACAATTTTCACGAAGTGCAGCTTCAATTTTCGGAAAAAATTCATTTCTGTTTTTCTCTTGTTCTACTTTTTGAATCACATCATCTTTATTCTTTAATTCACGAAACGATTCCAATATTCCATCTAATGACATCATTCCAAGACCCATTTCATATAGTGCAATTTCAAAGCATAACTCTTTATATTTTTTCCATTCTTCACAATTCAATTGATTTTGGAAATAACGAAAATAAAGAGTTGATAACGTTTCTTCTTTTATCATTGCTTCTGGAGATAAATTTTCATTTTTAATTTTCGCAAGTTTTTCTTTTACCTTCTCATATGTTTTTTTATCATCTTCACTTCCCATAACATCGTAGAAGTAAGATGGAACAACTTCCACTTTTTTATTTTCCTTCACGTCAAAATCCCCCTTCTTTACGTGCTTATTATACTTATATTTTTATATTTGTCAAATCAAAAAAAACAGGAAATTCCTTCCTGCTTAATCCACATCCTCTTCGTCATCGGTTACGATGTTTAATTCTTCAAGGTCATCTTCATCATCGACATCTAATTCGTCTTCATTTTCTGTCTCATCAATGTTTTCTTCTTCCTCTTCAACCGGTTCTTCTTCTACTTCTTCTTCATCTAAAATCTCTTCTTCATCTTCTTCATCTAAAGAAATAGATACACGATGACGGTCTCTTAAATCCCATTCGTTACTATCTAGTAACACAAATCTTTTATCAATGGTTAATGATGTATAATAATCCCCTATTTTTGCAACATACTCATCATCACTGTATTCTAATAAATCACAGATTTTTCGAAATACAGTTGGGGTATTCATGGAACAATTACTTTCTTTTAATAATCTTTCTGTTAAATCCGTATAAGAAAGTAATTCTAATTCTTCTTTTGACATATCTTTTAATTTCATAATTCCCTCCATAACGATTTACATAAAAGTTGGTATTTCTATCCCAATCAAATATAACATTTCTTTTAATACTCTATTCGTAAGTGTTAATAGATATAACCAATCATTTTTCTTGGTTTTATCTTCCAATCCTACGATGTGATTTGATTGATAGAATGAATTAGCAAGATCTGCTAAGTGATAAATATAGTCTGCAATGTAATTTGGTTTACGTTCTGTGAATGCTGCTACCATTACTTTATCCAATTCTAATAATTTTAAACGTAAATTACGATCTACTTCATTATAAATAGTAGAAGTGACAGGTTCTTTTAGTGATGCTTGGTCTAGAATCTTTTGAATTCTAAGATAAGTATATAAAATATATGGTCCTGTTTTTCCTACTGTATTTGAAAATTTTTGAATATCGAAGATATAGTCACGATCACGACTATTTTGTAAATCTGCAAATTTTAAGATTGCATTGACAATTTTATCAATATCTTCTTCTGTTTTATCTTTGTTTTCTTCTTTTTTACTTAAGAAGATATCTTTTGTCTGAGTGAATAATCCATCTAACTTAGGTGTATCACCACTTCTTGTCTTATATGGCTTTCCATCTTCTCCATTGACAGTTCCATATCCTAGAAATTCTAATCCTGCACCCGTTAATTCTGCTTTTTTCGCAACTCTAAATACTTGTTCAAAATGAAGTCCTTGACGATTATCTACCACATAACAAATATGGTCTGGATGAAATCTCATTTCACGTTCATAGATGGTTGCTAAATCAGTTGTTCCATAAAGATAGGCACCATTACTCTTTTGCCAGATTAATGGTGGCATTTCTACCGCATCGTCCTCTTCTTTTACTGGAACAATCAAAGCACCTTCACTTTCTTCAATCAAATTCTTTTCTTTTAACAGTTTTTCGGTTGGTTCAATATATTGATATGCATCGCTTTCTCCTTGCCATAAGTCGAAAGAAACACCTAAATATTGATATAAGCGTTTGATATCATTTCCGCTAATTTCTAAAATCACTTTCCATAATTCACGATAAGTTGGTTCGCCATCTTGTAAACTTTTTGTAATATTGGCGCAAGCCTCTTTGACTGTGTCATCTTCTTTACATAAAGCACTCATTTTTGGATAGATTTCTTCTAAATATTCTAATGTAATCTCATCTTTTGTTTTACCACTTTGTAAAACACCATAGATGACTTGCCCAATTTGTAATCCATAATCTCCTAAATGGACATCAGCAATCGTTTTATGTCCCATGTATTGAATGATACGTTTAATACTTTCTCCAACTATCGCAGTACGCATATGACCTACGTGTAATGGTTTCGCAACATTTGGTCCACCATAATCAAGTACAAATGTCTCTATTCTATCTGGCATTTTAATATGAAATTTATCATGATTCATCATATCTTTTAACTTGTTCATAATACAAGTATCACTTAATGTCATATTAATAAAACCAGGAGCTGCAAATGAAACTTCTTGAAAGTAATCTTGAAAGTCTTCTAATTGATTGATTGCATCAACCATTTCAGTTCCAATTACCATTGGTGATTTGTGATATGCTTTCGCTAATTGAAACGAAGTATCACTTTGATAATCACATAATTCTGGACGATTTGATAAAATTACTGTAAATTCTTTTTCATATCCTATCTTATGTGCAACACCCGTTAATAGTTCACTTAATATTTCTGTAATCATTTTACCACCTCAAATTTTAAATGATATTGAAATTGATTGATGAGCACATGATTCTGCATCAACTGATAATGCAAAGTAAGCTCATTGTTTTCCCATAATAACACGTTTGTTTCCACTTGTAAATAAATTTTATGAGATTCTTTGAAAAGAGTGGAAATAGCTTCTGTGATGCTTCCCTTTTGAAATTCCATCTCTAATTGATAATCATCTGTTTTTCTCACTATTTTTAATTTATTTTCTAAAAAGTGAATTGTAACAGAAATCGTATCCTCTATAAAAGATAACTGATTATCGTGATAAATTCCTTTGCCTTCAAATGTATTTATCTCATTTGAAGTTAAATTTTTTAATTCTGATCGAATGAAAACCTTTGCCAATTTCATCCCTCGCTTTTAATACTTTGTCATTATAAC
The DNA here is from genome assembly GCA_018381595.1 of Bacillota bacterium. Classification (GTDB taxonomy): domain Bacteria; phylum Bacillota_I; class Bacilli_A; order RF39; family UBA660; genus UMGS2016. Next base: position 162 of record JAGZRP010000028.1, on the reverse strand, counting down.
ACAATTATATGAAAAAAGCACTTATATTTTTTACTTTTTAGAAAATACTAAAAATGTTGAAAATAAAGGAGAACTGCGATGAAGAATAGAAAAAAAATAGCAAAGATTGTTGGACTGGTTTTCGCTTTATTGATTGTGATATATATTGGTATTTATGCAGTT
>JAGZRP010000027.1 GCA_018381595.1 Bacillota bacterium | reverse complement strand
ACGAGAAAAATGTAATCAAGAAATATTATACGCAATTGATGATAGCTTAAAAAAAGAATGTGATTTTTGTTAACATTCTTTTTTTGATTATGCTATAATGAATTTAGAATCGAGGGGTGATGAAACGTCAAAGAATATATTATTTTGGGACATGTAAACCCTGATATTGATAGTATGATTAGTGGTTATTTGATGGAAAAGTTAATGAAATCAAAAGGGTATTTTGCTTCCTATATCATTCCAGATAGAGAATTAGATTCTCAGAGTTATGAAATTTGTAAAAAGTATGGACTAGATGTTAAAAAGTATCAAAAAAAATTAGTATCCAATGCTTCCTATATTTTAGTGGATCATCATCAAAGAACTATTCCGGGTGAGATTGTAGGGATAATTGATCATCATCCAACAAAAGAGACATTTGATATTCCATACTATTGGAATTCATGTATTTGTGCAACCGCACTCGCTATATATGAAAAGGAGCCCTCTGCTTTTGATGCATTTGATAAAAAGCTAATAATTCTTGCAAGTATGATTGATACCATATCATTTCATGTGAAAGAAAAGGTTCGTAGTAACGATGAAGGTATCATTCGAAAAATGTGTCAGGATATTCATTGTGATTATCAGGAGATGTATCAAGAGGGGCTTTGTCTTACTAATATGGGAGATCTTTTTAAAGCTTCCCTACATGGTTTGAAGAAATATCAATTTGCAAACTACACAGTTGCTTCTAGTTATATTATTGTAAAAGAAGATATTACTAAGAAACTGGAAACAATTTTAAAACACTGTAAAGCCTATTTAGAAGAAAATCAATTGCATTTATTTATTTTTATGCATACAGACATGAAGGAAATGAAAACCCATATTTATTTTATTACAAGACACGTTACTAAAGTAGTTACGAAATCTGGATTGGTTTCTCGGGGGTCTAAGATTATGCCACACGTTTTCCAATACTATCAAACGCCACTCAAATTATTTATTGGATGTTCTTCCATAGACTGTGATGATTCTCCATTCGTCGAGGATACAAAATATATTTGTGAGCAATTATCTCATGAAAATATTGCATTATATTTTGGGGCTTCCTCCACAGGACTGATGGGAATTTGTTATGAAGCTTTTCGAAACGTTGGAGTTCATTCTTATACTATACAAAAATACGTGAATGATTTAAAACAGATAAAAAGTATCAGTGAGAAGCGATTGGAAACAACTATGGAGAGAACAAAGGCGTTATATTATGATTCAGAAGTTCTTTTGTTTTTACCTGGAGGAAGTGGAACTGCAAGTGAATTGTTTGCAATGATAGAAGAAAATAGAAGTGTAGAGACGAAAAAACCTTTGCTAATTTATAATCAAAATCATCATTATCAATTTTTAATTGATTGGATTCAAGAAATGATTCAAAAGGGGATGAATGATGAATCAATTTATCAATATTTTAAACTATGTAATACAAAGGAAGAAGTTGTAAGAGAAATCGTAGAAATATCTCTTAATAATATTTTAGAATTTGAATAGGAGGAATTTATATGGAATGGTTATGGATTTTTTATTGGGCATTATTGCTTTTTATATTTATATTTGGAATTGTTATGTGTTTTCAAAAGCATATTTTAACTGGACTTTTACAAACAGGATTATCTTTGGCGATTCCTGCATTTAGTCTTATTTTCGCAATGGGAAGAGATTGGGTAGGAACTGGTGAAAATGAAATTGCATTTTTATTTCGCCATGTGATGTTATTAACTCCAGAAGCAATTTTTATTGTAATTGGATATCTTGTATTATCCATATTAACGATATATCATATTTTAATTGTGATAAAATTAAAAAAGAAAGAGGGAAAATCATAGATGAAAGAATCAAAGGTATATTTTACTCATCGTATTACAAAAGAAAATATTGTGAAATTATATGAAGCGTTGGGTGTTACATTAAAAGGAAAAGTTGCTGTAAAAGTACATTCTGGAGAAAAAGGAAATCAGAATTATTTACGTCCTGAATTTTTAAAAGATATTATCGAGCATGTAAATGGAACAGTTGTTGAATGCAATACTGCTTATGATGGAGAAAGAAATGATACAGAAAAACATAAAAAATTAATGGAAGAACATGGTTGGTCGGATATGTTTTCTGTCGATATATTAGATAGTGAAGGTGAGATGGCATTAGAAATTCCTGAAGGACAGGTGATAAAGAAAAACTATGTAGGAAGTCATATGAAAAATTATGATGCCATGTTAGTTGTATCTCATTTTAAAGGACATCCTATGGGTGGATATGGAGGAGCCTTAAAAAATATTTCTATTGGTCTTGCTTCCTCTCATGGAAAAGCTTATATTCATGGAGCCGGAAAACCAGAAGAAATATGGTCTGCACCACATGACTTATTTTTAGAATCTATGGCGGATGCTTCTAAATCTATTGTTGATTACTATCAAGATAAGATTGTTTTTATCAATATTATGTGTAATTTATCAGTTGATTGTGATTGTTGTGCGAAAGCAGAAGATCCTTGTATGCAAGATATCGGAATGCTCGCGTCTTTAGATCCTGTAGCCTTAGACCAAGCATGTCTTGATTTGGTTTACCAATCAACTGATCCAGGAAAAGACCATTTGATGGAACGAATTGAGTCTAGAAATGGAATCCATACGATAGAGGCTGCTTCTCAGTTAAATATTGGTTCAAGAGTCTATCAACTGATTTCAGTCGATTAAAACAGTATTAAAAGATACTGTTTTTCTATTTCACTTTATCTATATGAAACTTATTTCTAAAATGGAATGTGATATAATCAATTTAACGAATGAATCTTAAATTCATTCACAAAATAATAGATGGGAGATAATTATGAAAAAAGTGATTTTAAAAATCGAGGGAATGACATGTAGTGCTTGTTCTTCTGGATTAGAAAAATATTTAAATCGCCAAGTAGGAATACGAAAAGCCACAGTGAATTTAGTGTTAGCGCAAGCTTTGATAGAATATGAAGACCATCTTACGATTGAGAAGTTAAACCAATATATTCAAGAAGCGGGATTTGAAAGTCTAGGAATTTATCAACTTGGTGAAAAAGAGAAAAAGAAGAAAGAAAATCATTACCAAATATTCATTGTTTCATTTTTGGCTATTTTTATTTTGTACTTATCAATGTCTCATATGATTGGTTTACCATCTGTTCCTTATTTTGATATGATAAAAAATTCATTGAATTATGCAATGCTATCTTTTATCATTACTGTTTTCTTTCTCATTTATGGAAGAGACATTTTAAAAAGCGGATATCGCAATCTCATTCATAAAACACCTAATATGGATACATTGGTATCGATTGGTGTAATTGCCAGTGTTATTTATAGCATTTATGGAACTGTTATGATTTGTTATGGTCATCATTCATATGTCAAAAATCTTTATTTTGAATCTGCTATTATTGTTATCTATTTTATAAAATTAGGAAGAATTATAGATGCGAAAAGTAGAGAAAAAACAAAAGAGGCCATTCAGGGACTGGTTCAAATAACACCAACTGTAGCATTGATAAAAACAGAATCCGGGGAAAAAGAAGTTACTTTAGATGAGGTAAAAAAAGGTGATGTTTTAATTGCCAAACCAGGAATGAAAATTGCAGTTGACGGTGTTATCCTAGAAGGAGAGACTCATTTAGATGAATCATTCCTCACAGGAGAGAGTATTCCTGTCAAAAAAACAGTTGGAAATCAAGTCATTGCTGGGAGTATGAATCAGGATGGAGCTATTTTATATGAAGCTGTGAAAATAGGAAAAGATTCTATGATTTCTGAGGTTGTGAGATTGGTTGTGGAGGCAACGAATACCAAAGCACCTATTGCTAAACTTGCAGATAAAGTAAGTGGTTATTTTGTACCAACTATTATTTTAATCGCTATTATTACGTTGTTTGGTCATTTATTATTTGGTAGTAATACGAGTGATGCAATCCGCTTTTTTGTATCCGTATTAGTTGTTGCCTGTCCATGTGCTTTAGGACTTGCAACACCGCTTGCAATGATAGTAAGTGAAGGTGTATGCGCCAAAAAAGGAATTTTAGTAAAATCAAGTGAAATCTTAGAAACAGCTCATCAAGTAGATGCGATTGTATTTGATAAAACGGGAACATTGACCTATGGTAATTTAAAAATTTCAAAAGTATATCACCATCCATCTATTTCGAAAGAAGCGTTACTATTAAAAATTGCTAGTATGGAAAGTAAGTCTACCCATCCAATTGGAACTGCTTTTTTGAATGATATCAAAGAAAAAGAAATTCCTTTGCAAGAAGTAACTGAGGTTCAAAATATACCAGGAATTGGATTAAAAGGAAAGATAGAACAACAATGGATATATGTAGGAAATGCTAAATTAATCGAACAACTTCAAATAAATAATCCATACCAAAAAGAAGAGGAGTTATTATCTCAAAAGGGGAATAGTATTGTTTACTTTATATTAGAAAATGAAGTGTTAGGAATTGTTGGTGTCAAAGATATTGTAAGAAGCGATGCAAAATTGTTAATTGCTAAATTAAAAGCACTTGGAAAAGAAGTCATTATGCTTACTGGAGATCATGAGAAAACAGCAGAGATGATTGCAACGTCCATTGGAATAGAACATATTATCTCACAAGTGCTTCCGACAGATAAGCAAAAAGAAATTGAAAAATTAATGAATGAAGGAAAAAAGGTAATGATGGTAGGAGATGGAATCAATGATGCTCCTGCTTTAGCAAGTGCAACGGTTGGTGTTAGTGTCAATTCTGGAACAGATATTGCAATGAATTCGGCTGGGGTCATATTTATGCAAGATCATTTATTGCAAATTGTTGATTTACTTCATATTAGCAAAAGAACGATTCAAATTGTAAAAGAAAATTTATTTTGGGCATTTTTTTATAATATATGCATGATTCCAATTGCAATTGGGATACTAAGACCATGGGGAATTTCCATGAATCCGATGTTTGCAGGATTTGCCATGACAATCAGTAGCTTTACCGTTGTATTAAATTCGTTAAGATTAAGAAATATCAAAATGGAGGAAAAAGATGATAGAAAAGAAAAAGATAAGAATTGAAATTGGTAATATGAAATGTGAAGGGTGTATGAAACGCGTCTTTAACGTATTGAATTCTTTGAAGGAAGTAGAAGATTGCCAAATGGATTTTAATGGGGCAACCATTCAATTAAGGGAAAATATCGCAAAAGATATTTTAAAAGAAAAGATTGAAGCATTGGGGTTTTCTGTTATCAAAATGAGTGAATAACAAAAGCAAATCAAGTATGCCTTTTTCTTCAAGTACATGATTAAATGAATTATGTACTTTTTATTGTAGACAATAAAAAGTAAATTGGTGTCAATCCGAATCTAAAAAAGTGTAAACCTAAAAAATATAGCGCCAAATGTCATTTCTTTTGATATAATGAATATATCAAGGGTTACGAGAAAGAATAAAAAGGAAGGGTGTTGAAACCATGAGATATGTGATGAAAATGGATGAATCTGGTTTTGATAAAATCAAACGAGGTGTCAAAACACATGGGTACAGGCTCTATGATCGAGTAGGAAGACACTTAAAAATAGGGGATGAAATCTTAATTCATAGAGAACCTGATTCTAAAGAGGCTGTATTGGTTACGATTACTGGAATTGCTCATTATCAAACATTTCAGAGTCTATATGCTGATTTCTTTGATATTGATTTTAAATATCGTTATCGTTCTGTTAGTGATATTTTAAAAGAGACATTTAAACATTGGTATACAGAAAAAGAAGAAAAGAAATATGGTGCTATGGCATTTAAGTTTGAAGTCACAAAAACTTATACAAAATTATAATAAGTGGTAGGAGAAGATTATGATAAAAGCAAATATCAAAAAAGAATTTTCATGTAGTAAAGAATTACTTTGGAATATAGTAACAAATAATTTGGATTTCTCTTGGAGAAGTGATTTATCTCATATAGAAATTGTGGATGAGACTCATTTTATAGAATATGCAAAGAATCAATATCCAATTTCTTTTACGATTACCAAAAAAGAACCAATTCATCTATACCAATTTGATATTGAAAATTCAAATATGGTAGGAAGTTGGACAGGGATATTTCAAGAATTAGAACCTGGGAAGATATTATTAGATTTTACAGAAGAATTAGAAGTAAAGAATCCAATCATGAAATTATTTGCGAAGCAATATTTGAAACGCCAGCAAAAAAAATATATGGAAGATTTGGAGAAAAAAGTAATACAAGAAAATCAGGAAAGTCTATAAAAACTTACATTCATTTGTAAGTTTTTTAAAAATTAAAAAAAGTGCTTGACTCTCCCCTAAGGGGACGAGATAAATTATAACTAGGAGGAAAGATTATGTATAAAATTGGAGAGTTTTCTATGTTATCTAAAACAACCGTTAAAACATTGAGATATTATGAGAAAGAAAAATTACTATTACCTGCATATGTAGATTTTGAAACAGGATATCGATATTACGAAACTAGCCAGCTTCCGGAACTGGCGAAGATTATTGCTTATCGTCAAATAGGATTATCGATTCATGATATTAGAAATCTTTTAACAGGGACCGATTCCCAGGAAATTTTAAATAAACGAAAACAAGAAGTTTTAAAACTGATCTCTGATTCTAATAATCAATTACTTCAAATTTATGATTTATTGGAGGGAAAAGAAATGAAATACGAAGTGATAATGAAACAATTACCAGAGCATATTGTATATTACATGGAGGGTACGATTCGTGATTTTTCAGAATTAGTATCATTTATCTTAAAGTCAGGAGAAGAATGTGGAACGTTAAATCCTACATTGAAATGTATCCAACCAGAATATTGTTATGTTGAATATTTAGATGGTGAATACAAAGAAACAGATATCAAAGTTCGTTATTCACAAGCTGTAGAAAAAATGGGGATTGAAAATGAACATATCAAGTTTCAAAAAATAGAACCAATTGAAGCGGTTTGTATCTATCATAAAGGATCTTATTCCAATTTAAGAGAGGCATATGGTTTTTTAATCAAGTGGATTGAGGAACATGGTTATGAAATTGTTGCCCCAGTCCGTGAAAGTTATATCGATGGAATGTGGAATAAAGATCCAGAAGAAGAATGGCTTACAGAAATTCAAGCCCCAGTTTGTAAAAAATAAAGTAAAAAGGATATGATTCTTAAGCCATATCTTTTTTGTATATTTAATTTATGTTATAATCAAAAAGACTAAGGAGTAAGGTGTATGAAAAGATTATTAAAGATTGCTTTTGATTTGGCATTGATGTCTTTTATTCCTGTTCTTTCTTGGTTTGCACTCAGTTTGATTATTGATAAAGATTTAATTAATATTTTTCATTAACATATCCCATTCAATTTATTTGGTATATTTTAAAAGATATCTTTGCAACTGGAGCAAACATTAGTAAGGAAAAGGATCAGAATCAAGATGCAGTCATGTCTGGTCTTGTAATAGGTATCATAGTTGGAATGATTGTATTTGGATTTTTACTTTTCCGAATAGAATCATTTATTCAGTTTATGAATATGGACGTTGCAAAATATAAATTATTTGCAATTTATTCTGTACTCCAACTATTTATTCAATTGATTTTCGCATTTATTTTAGAAAAGCTTTACTACGAAGGAAAAAATACACTTGCCAATCAATATTCTCTTCGATTTAATTTATTGAATTTTGTTGTTTTAATTGGTAGTGCGCTATTAATTCCCAATCAAGTTATTGTAGTGATAGTAACCCTTTCTGCAATCTTCATTTATATGCTTGTGATATTATTCCGTTCCTTGGAACGATTTCATTTTCATTTTCAAATATTTCATTTTATAAAATATAATTCTGTAGATTTATTTAACAATATTGCTTTCTTTTTTATCTTTTTATTTGGATTAAGTAATGCCTTAGAATATGGGAGTGAGTATGCACTAGCAATTACTTTTATTTCATTAATTACAGATACACAATGGGATTCTTTTGAAGCAATCTCAACGACTGCAAAAATTGATGCGAGTAAAAATCAATTTTGCTATAATCAGCACAAGAAGAATGCTTATCAATTGTTGGCTATTTTAATGGGAAGTTCTATTTTTATGTTTTTCTTACTATATCAGTTTTATCAGTTAAATTTTACCATTACTATGATATTTTTTGGATTTGAAGTGATAAATTATTTGATATATCCAATTTATCGAATCCAGACTTGCTATTTACAATTGGAATATTCTGCTTTGAAAACAACGACAAATAAGATATTTTCTTGTATTTTAAGAATGGGATTTTCCTTTTTGAAAACACCATATTGTACCGGGTTAGGACAAGTTTGTTCTTCTCTTTATCAATTGCTATCTATTCAATATTTGTTTCATAAAAATTATCGAGTATTAGAAGATGGAACGGTTTTAAAAAAGAACGAGTTGGTTAAAGAAAAATTAAAAACATTAGAAGAGGCT
>JAGZRP010000026.1 GCA_018381595.1 Bacillota bacterium | reverse complement strand
TTTTTTAAAAATGTTGAATGAAGAAATAGAGCGTTTAAAAGGACATCATGTAGATGAAGAAATAGAAACGGATTCTCAACCATTATTAGACGTTGCGACGACGATTAGTGATTCTTATGTATATGAAGATGAGCTAAAAATAGAAATTCATAAATTAATTAATACAATAGATTCTTATGAAAAGTTGCATGAGGTTAAAACATCTTTGGAAGACCGCTTTGGTCATATTACAGAAGATATGTTAATTTATATGTATGAAGAGTGGTTTGAAAAAATGGCAACCAATATTGGGATTAAGCAAATGAAGCAAACGAAAAATTTTATAGAGATTACAATCCCTCCAGCGTTAACAGAAAAAGTAAGTGGAGATTTATTATTTATGGAAGCTTCAAGAATTTCTCGCATGTTTCGCTTTTCTATGAGACATCGTTCTTTAATCATTACTTTAGATACCGTTCGATTAGAAAAACATTTTATTTATTATTTAATTGAATTCATGGAAGTGTTAATGAAAGCTTGTAATCCACCAAAAAACAATATCGATTAAGATATTGTTTTTTAGTCCATGATTCTCATAATATTTGGAATAATTTGTTTTTTACGAGAAATAATACCATCTAAATAGATTCCTTGTTCTATTTCTTCTAGGTAGAAAGCATCTTTCAAAATATCAGCTGCTTTTTGATTATAATATAAATAAGAACCATTCTTAATAATATCCGTTACAAATAATGCAACAACAGAGTAACCATTATTAGCTGCAACGCGCTCAATTAGGTCAATGAAGTTGGTTTCATCTTTTTTAATTTCGTCAATATTTAATGTGAAAATTTGCCCAATTCCTAATTTTGAATTATCAATTTTAAAGTTTTTAAAATCGCTATATAAAATTTGTTCTTCTGTCATGCCTTCTATCGATGAACCTGCTTTAAACATTTCGTATGCGTATTCAGTGGTATTAATTTCAGCAATCTTTGATAACTCCTCGATTGCAATTCTATCAATCTCTGTTGTGGTTGGAGATTTCATCAATAAAGTATCTGAGATAATTCCAGAAACCATAACTCCAGCAATCTGTTTTGGAATATCAATATGATTTTCACGATATAAAAGATATAAAATGGTATTCGTACTCCCAACTGGCATATTACGGAAGTTGATAGGTTTACTAGTTCCAATGGTTCCAATGTTATGATGATCAATAATTTCTATGATTTCTGCTTCATCTAAGCCATCAACACTTTGTTCTGGAAGATTATGGTCTACTAGAATTACTTTTTTCTGTTGTTTATCATTCATATCTGCAAGACGAAATAATCCTAAACAGGTTCCATTATGACTGACTACTGGATAATTGCTATAACGATGTTTTTTGGAAAGATCGATTAAATCATTCATATAATCATTTTCATTGATTGCTATCACACTATCATAAGAAGTAATTGTAGATACATAATTACTTAATCCAATGATTTTTGCAACACTAAATGTGTCCATGCTTGTTCTAATGACATTAACATGATTTTGTTTTGCAATAACTAAATGATTTTCTTTTATGATTCCATTTCCAGTAACAATAATTAATTTTGCTCCATTCATAACAGCATGTTCAATAATACTATGTCTATCTCCAACAATTAGAATCGATTCATGATTAATATCAATGTTTTCCATAAATGTAGTACTACGATAAGAAGCAATTAATGATTTTCCTTTGATTTCCTCATCAAATTTTAAAATTTCTTCTCCATTTAAAATAGAAACTATATTTTGATAAGAAGTTTCAATATTTGCAAGATCACCAGCAATTTGTTCTTCGGCAATACTTTTCATTGAAACAATTCCCACTAACTTCTTTTTTTCATCAACAATTGGAAGTGTTGTCGCTTTGTTTTTTAGCATGTGGAAAAATGAATGATATATAGATTCATTTTTAAATACTAAGTTTTCTTTTTGATAATTAATATCTTTGATTTGTAATTTTACATCATTTAAAATTTTTGGTTGTTTTACATCAAAGTATTTTAAAACGAATTTTGATTCATTATTAATATCACCTAAAACACGTGGTTCTGTTTCATATCCTAATTGATTTTTTAAGTAGGATAATGCAATGGATGAAGTTACACTATCTGTATCTGGTTTTTTATGTCCGAAGACAAAAATTTTATCCATGATTCGTTCCTCCTTCAAACGCTTTTAAAAAGTAAAAGCGACAAAACGGTTTAATTATTATAGCACAAATATTCATCACTGATAAGTATAAATTGATATTTTTAACACATTCTATACATTAGAAAGTGAGGAATTTATGAAAGCAACTGGTGTAGTAAGAAGAATTGATGAGCTAGGAAGAATTGTAATTCCAAAAGAGATTAGAAAAACATTACGAATTCGTGAAGGAGAGAACTTAGAAATATATATAGATGATCAAGATCAAATTATTTTAAAAAAGTATTTTATTATGAATAATATGGTGGAAGAATCAGGTGTATTTGCGGAAAGCATTTATGCACTGACACATCATAATGTGGTAATAACAGATACAGATAAAGTTATTGCAGTTGGTGGTACAGATAGAAAAACATTCTTAGATAAATCAATCAGTGAGCAAATAAAAAATGCGATATCGAGAAGAGATAAAATTTTGGAAAAAGGAATCAAACCAATTCAAATTGTAGAAAATGAAGAAATGAGTGCAAGTTTTACATATGCGACTATTATTGTAGGTGGAGATGCAACTGGTATCATTATCATGTATTCATCTGATGAATTAACAGAGACAGATAAAAAAATCGTAGAACTCACATCTCAAGTATTAGCAAAACAGTTAGAGTCTTAAAATACTTGGCAAAAAGGAAAACCTATGCTATAATCAAACTATCAAAAATTTTGAAGGAAAGAAGAATCTTAGTATTTTAAAAGAGAGTCTATGGTTGGTGGAAATAGATAAAAGAACAGATTTCGAATGGTTCTGGAGTTGACAGTTCGATAGGTAGGATTGTACGGGTAGCACCTGTTAACAGCACAAGATAGTTTTTAACTATGAATTAAGGTGGTACCACGTCAAATCACGTCCTTATATTGGGATGTGATTTTTTTATTGGAGGAGATAGTATGGGAAGATTTTTTGAAAAAATTAGTTTTGAACAATTTAAAAAAGATATTTGTGATGATAAAAATGCATATGATAATTTGAAACTACCAACACGTAGTACCAAACATAGTGCTGGATATGATTTTAAAGCGGTTTATGATTTTGTCATTCATCCTGGAGAAGTGATGAAGGTTCCAACTGGTGTAAAAGTATCTATGGAACCAGACGAAGTATTCATGATATTTGTCCGCAGTAGTATGGGGGTCAAACATGGTGTACGGATGGCAAATAGTGTAGGAATTATTGATAGTGATTATTACAATAATGATAATAATGAAGGCCATATGTATATTACTTTAAAAAACGAAAGCGATAAAGACTATATTGTCCAAAAAAATGAGGGATTTGGGCAAGGAATCTTTACAAAGTTTTTAATGGTCGATAGAGAAGAAGAAATCACAAGTGATAGAAAAGGTGGATTTGGTTCTACCAATCAGGAGGAAAAATAAAATGGAAAAGAAAAAGTATTATATATCAACTGCAATTGCTTATACTTCTGCAAAACCACATATTGGAAATACTTATGAAATTGTTTTAGCAGATGCGATTGCACGTTATAAAAGATTAGAAGGTTATGATGTTTATTTTCAAACAGGAACAGATGAACATGGAGAAAAAATTCAACAAAAAGCAGAAGCAGCAGGAATTAAACCGCAGGAATTTGTAGATAGTATTGCTGGAGAAGTAAAGCGTATTTGGGATTGTATGAATACAAGCTATGATAAATTTGTCCGTACAACCAATGAAGAACATGTGAAACAAGTAGAAAAAATATTTAAAAAATTATATGAGCAAGGTGATATTTATAAAGGAAAATATGAAGGATTGTATTGTACACCTTGTGAATCATTTTTTACAGAATCACAACTTGTAGATGGCAAGTGTCCAGATTGTGGACGTGAAGTTACAAAAGCAAGTGAAGAAGCGTATTTCTTTAAGTTGGGTAAATATACAAAACGATTAGAAGAATATATTGAGACACATCCTGAATTTATTCAACCAGAAAGTCGTAAAAATGAAATTATGAATAATTTTATTAAACCAGGATTACAGGATTTATGTGTTTCTAGAACCTCTTTTGATTGGGGAGTACCAGTTACCTTTGATGAGAAACATGTCATTTATGTTTGGATTGATGCATTAAGCAATTATATTACGTTCTTAGGATACGATGTAGATGGAAATCATAAAGAGGAATTTTATAAATACTGGCCAGCGAATGTTCACTTAATCGGAAAAGATATTTTAAGATTTCATACCATTTATTGGCCAATTATGTTAATGGCACTTGATTTACCACTTCCAAAGCAAATTTTTGGTCACCCATGGATTTTATTTGGAGAAGACAAAATGAGTAAAAGTAAAGGAAATATTATGTATGCAGATGAATTGGTTGGATACTTTGGTGTCGATGCGATTCGATATTACTTACTTCATGAAATTCCATTTGCTAGTGATGGAACAATTACTTATGAATTATTGATTGAACGAATTAATTCTGATTTGGCAAATGTCCTTGGAAACTTAGTAAATCGTACCATCAGTATGGGTCATAAATATTTCCTGGGAAATATTCATAAACCATTAGAAACAGAAGCATTGGATGAAGAATTTATTCAAACTATCATGAAAACTAAGGAGGAAGTTACCCATAAAATGGATGAACTTCGTGTTGCAGATGCAATAGAAGATATCTTTAATTTGTTTAGAAGATGTAATAAGTATATTGATGAGACGACACCTTGGGTTTTAGCAAAAGACCCTTCTAACCAAGAACGCTTAAATACTGTCATTTATCATTTATTAGAGGGAATTCGTCATGGTGCTGTTTTATTACAAGCATTTTTACCAGAGACTTCTCAACACATTTTTGAACAAATCAATACAGATGTTACTAGTTTTGATTCATTAGATACCTTTGATGGATTGGGAGAAAGCATCAAGTTAAATGAGCCACATCCTTTATTTGCTCGTATAGATAAAGAGAAGAAATTAGAAGAAATTGGAGAATAATTTTTCCAATTTTTTCTTTTTATAGTAAATTAGTGTAAAATGTTGTAAATTGTCGGTATTTTTAGAACGAAAGTATTTGCTACAAAAAAGGAGATACTGTATAGTTAATAATAGGTCGTACGTTATATGAAAAAAAATTAAGAGGAGAAAGGGACATGACAATTTTAAAAGATAAGGAAGTAAGATCAGTACTCACTGTACTAGGATCTGTTACATTCTTAGTTTTTTGTAGTATGATTGTACAGTTCAATATATTGGATTTATGCTATGTCATATTTATGGTATTATGTATGATTCGATATTTGTATTTGAAAAAGAATGATGTTGAGGAGTAGGAAAAGGATACCAAAAGATGGTATACTTTTTTTATGGAGGGAAGTTATGATTGATACACATTGTCATTTATTAAAAGAAGAATATGAAACTGAAGAACATTTGAATGAAATTATTGAACACATGGGTCATAATATCATGATTACGAGTGCTACGAACTTGGAAAATATGAAGGAAACACTAAAAATCATTCATAAATATGAAAACGTATATGGTGTGATAGGATTACATCCCGAAGAGGTGACAGATAACTATCAGGAAACATTAGATTTTATTGAGAATCATATTCATGATGATAAAGTAGTAGGGATTGGGGAAATTGGCCTAGACTATCATTACACGAAAGATAATCGTGATTTACAAATAGAAGTATTTCGAAAACAATTAGCGCTCGCGAAAAAACACGGATTAACTTGTGTAGTTCATAGTAGAGATGCAGCAGAAGATACATATCATATATTAAAAGAGGTGATGGATGGTAGTTTTTCAGTCATTCTTCATTGCTATGGATATCATGTAGAATTGGCACGTAAGTTTTTAAAATTAGGATGCTTCTTTGGTATTGGTGGTGTCTTAACATTCAAAAACAGTAAGAAATTAGTTGAGGTTGTAAAAGAACTTCCTTTAAATTCATTATTATTAGAAACAGATAGTCCTTATCTTTCCCCAGAACCATATCGGGGAAAAGAAAATGAACCCAAAAATATCGAATATGTTGCGAAAAAAATTTCTGAGATTCAGGAAGTTCCAATAGAAAAGGTATATGAAATAACGACTGCAACTGCAGTTCGTCAATTTGACTTGAAAATCCAATTTTGATATACTTTATCTAGTTTATAAATAAGCTTGAGGTGAAACTTTATGAATGTATATTTACTGCAATTGGTGGGTAAATGGTTAAGCTTGATTATGGTTACAGCAATTTCAATTTTTAATAATGTTGGACTTCAAAATCATAAAGTAGCAATCGAAAATCCAACGAAAAATATGAATTTGAATATTGAAAATCAAGTGATTACACGTGAAACCCAAACAGTATATACAAAAAAATTACCCAATGGTGTTACTAAAGTAGTATCCGTTGGAAAAGATGGTCTTTTAGCGCCAACTGCTACTGGTACTTCTCAAATTGTAGAAGAGATGGTTCCTTCTGTTGTTCAAGTAGGAATTGGTGGAAAAGCAGCTTATGTTGGAAAAATGACAGGGTATGGACCTGATTGTCCTGGATGTAGCAAGGTAGGAAATGTTGCTTGTAAGACAAAAGCAGGTACGAAACATAGTTTAATATATAACGGAATTTATTATCATGACGATGAATACGGTGATGTACGTATTTTAGCAGCAGCAAGAACTGCATTTCCATGTGGAACAATTATTGAAATTGATAATGGTATCAATCCTCCATTTTTAGGAGTTGTTCTAGATGGTGGAACGAGTATGCAAAAAGCTTGGGAAAATAACCGTAGTGTTTGGATAGATCTTGCATATGCAAGTCAAAGTGATGCAAGAAACACAACAACACCTGGTGGAAGTAATATAAAATTTAATATTAAAAGATATGGGTTTTAAAAAGAACAAGTGATTGTTCTTTTTTCTATGCTCAATTTTTCCTACAGAAAAATGATAGTTGATACAAATTGAAAAGTAAGAGATTTCAAATAGAAACTATTTTATTTTTCAATCATTTTTTCTTCTAATCAGTTTGAAATAAGAAAAAAGAAATATAGATGTGTGATGGACATAGTGAGGCAGAATGTGCATTTGTATATTTTCTCATAAGGAAATGAATCAATTAATTTTGTCAAGCTCTTTTTTTCATTGAAAGTCAATAGAAAATCAGATATAATAAAACAAGAAGGGGGAGTATCATGGATTATTCACCAAAGAAAATGCAATCAAATTTAAAAGAACATCAATTTCGTTTTAAGAAAAATTATGGACAAAATTTTATTGTAGATGCGAATATCATACAAAAAATTGTGTCTTCATCAGATATTGATGATAAAACGATGGTTTTAGAAATTGGTCCAGGAGCAGGCTCTCTGACGGTTGGTTTATGTGAGAGTGCGAAAAATGTACTTTGTTATGAAATTGATACTTCTCTTGAGAATGTATTAGAAGAACAGTTAAAACCTTATTCGAATGTTGAAGTTGTTTATGAGGACTTTCTAAAAGCAAATGTGAGAGAAAAAATGAAAGAATATTCTTTTGAAAAATTATACGTGATTGGCAACTTACCATATTACATTACAACTCCAATCATTATGAAAGTAATTGAAGAGAAATTACCAGTAGATAAAATAGTAGTGATGGTTCAAAAAGAGGTGGGAGACCGTTTGAAGGCGGTATCTGGGACTAGAGATTATGGTTCTTTAACTGTTTTTTTAAATTATTATTTTGATGTACGAAAGCTTCTTGATGTCAGTCGTAATGTATTCTTGCCAAAACCAAATGTCGATAGTATTGTTGTTGAATTAAAAAGGAAAGAAAATGATATCTTATTAAAGGATGAGACATTTTTCTTTCAACTTGTAAAAGATAGTTTTAAACAAAAGAGAAAAACCATTCGAAATAATTTAAAAGCGTATGATTTATCTCAAATAGAGTCATTATTAAAAGAGAAAGGGTATGATTTATCTGTGCGTGCAGAACAATTATTATTAGAAGTATTTGTTCATATTGCCAATGGATATCAGAAATAGGTGGTAACATGATTTATTTCGTTATATTTTTATTATTAGCATTTGTATGTTTTATTGTTTTATTAAAGACTTTAGATGTTTTTTATTTAAAGACATTTTTTAAGACAATCATCGCTATTTTTATTATCTTTTTTGCAGTCATTTTCCCTTTTGTTGGGACTTATTGTTTGGCTTGCATCTTTTCTCCAAAACTGGCAGTTTCTGTATTTGAAGTTGGAGTGATAGGTCACACAATTCGTGTATTGTTAAATATTTACTTTGTGCCAATTTATTTCTTCTTTGCACTCATTTCAATCGGTAT
>JAGZRP010000025.1 GCA_018381595.1 Bacillota bacterium | reverse complement strand
ATCTAACGAAGAATTATTAAAAAAGTGTTTGGATAAAAATTTACCGATTGATTTGTGGACACTTGATAGAACAGAACAGATTCATCGTGCATTTGAATTAATGGAGAAAACAGATAGAAAAATGGGGATTATTAGTAATCGTCCAGAACTGGTTTATTACTTAAATGATAATTATGAACAAGATAGAAAATTTCGTACTTACGAATATAAACATTTATTTGAAGTAGAACAGAGAAGATCGAAACAAAAGTCAAAATAAGAGGATATCACTGATATCCTTTTTTCGTTGACAGCAAAATGAAATCATAGTAAACTTATTTTGATACTAGAAAGGGGAAAATTTATGGAATTTCATTCAATTTCTTATTTATTATTTTTTCCTCTTACTGCCTTATTTTACTTTCTAATACCTGAGAAATATCGTAAGTATTTTTTACTGATAGCAAGCTATTATTTTTATATGTCGTGGAATATTCAATATGGTTTTTTAATGCTGTTTGAAACAATATTAACTTATTGGTGTGCAAGGAAAATCGAAAAAGTAAAAAAAGAAGAACAAAGGTTTTATTTATGGTTAGGAGTTGGAGGACCACTTTTAATTTTATTTGTTTTTAAATACCTAGGATTTTTCTTTGATAACATTAGTTTCTTATTTCATCTGTTTGAGTTTCCCCTTACGATTAGTGTTGTTGATTTTATTTTACCGGTAGGGATTTCCTTTTTTACGTTTCAAGCCATTGGATATTTAGTAGATGTATATCGTAAAAATGTGAAACCAGAAACTGATTTTTTGAAGTATGCATTATTTATTTCCTTTTTTCCACAGTTAGTAGCAGGTCCAATTGAGCGTAGTAAAAATTTACTATCTCAAATTCATGAAAAACAAAGTTTTACTGTGGAAAACTTTCAGAGGAGATTGTTAAAAATTCTCGCTGGATATTTTATGAAGCTAATGATTGCTGATAGATGTGCAATTGTAGTCAATGAAGTATTTCAGAATGCCCATTTATATGGATGGGGTTATGTTATTATTGCAACTATTTTATTTAGTTTTCAAATTTACTGTGATTTTGCAGGTTATTCTTTGATTGCAATTGGTTCCGCACGAATCATTGGATTTCGATTAACGGAAAACTTTAATGCACCATATTTATCACGTTCCATTCAAGAATTTTGGAATCGTTGGCATATTACGCTAAGTCATTGGTTAAGAGATTATGTTTATATTCCTCTAGGTGGCAGTCGAGTATCTCGCATTAAAAAATATCGTAATATTTTATTGGTATTTACACTGAGTGGTCTTTGGCATGGAGCAAATTGGGGATTCATTATTTGGGGACTTTTACACGGTTGTTATCGTGTGATTTCTGAAGTGACAAAGACAATAAGAAAACAGATTCGTTCTTTTTTCCACTTAAAAGAGGATGCTCAAGTGACGATTTGGATGCAACGTTTTCTTACTTTTATGTTAGTTGCTTTTTCTTTCCTTTTCTTCCGTGCTGAGAATTTTTCAAAAATGAATGAAATCATAGAATTCTCATTTCACTATCAACCTTGGTCAAAACTTTCTCAGGTAAATGGACTGGGAATGTCTATGATAAACTGGGTGATTCTTGCGATTTCACTGTTCCTGTTGTTAGGGGTCTCATTATATAAACAAAAAAGAAGCATCTATCAAATATTTCAAAAGCAGTCATTCTTTACGAGATTATTCTTTGTTGCTCTTTTCCTGATTTTATTACTTATTTTTGGAATTTATGGACCTGCTTTTCATGCTTCCGAATTTATATATTTTAGGTTTTAATGGAGGTGAATTATGAAAAAATGGGTTAGTATTGTACTGGTATTATTCCTTTCATTTACCATTTTATTTTGGGTAGATAAAATTCTTTGTTTTAAATATGAAGATGGTGTATTACCAATGAGAGATTTGTATGCCCAAAAAGAAGATACCGTAGATGTTTTCTTTTTAGGAACGAGTCATATTGGTAGAAATGTAAGTGCAGCCATGTTATATCGTGATTATGGGATTTCTAGTTATGGATTGTGGGGAAGTGAACAATCTTTAGAAACAACTTACTATTGGATGAAAGAAGCATTAAAAAATCAATCCCCAAAAGTAGTAGTGATTGATTTATTCGATGTCTTATTTCATAAACCAGATAATAATTATAGTAGACAAGTAAAAAATACGATTGGTATGCGTTTTTCTAAGAATAAACTAGAGATGATTCAAAATACTGTTTTTGAAGAACATAAATTAAATTTATTATTGGGCTTTCCAACTTATCATAGTAGATTTGATGATATTAAAAAGGGAGATTTTGATAACTTATTTCCTAATCGTAATCATAAAAATACATATGTCGATGAAGCAGTATATCCATATGAAGTTCAAAGATTTCCAACAACTCAGGAAAAAAAGATAGATAAAAAAATAGAAAAACAATTATTAAAAATGATAAACCTTGCGAAAAGCGAAAATACAGAAGTTTTGTTTACCATTCTTCCTTATATAGAAGGTAGCTATGAAAACCAAGCAGTTTGGAACTATGTGGAACGTTTTTCAGAGGAACATGGTGCGAAATTTTTGAATTATTTCAAATATTTAGACGAAATTCGATTTGATGAAACAACGGATATGCTAGATGGTGGTGGAGCCCATTTAAATTATGGTGGAGTGGAAAAAACAAGTTATCTTATGGGTAAATATTTAAAAGAACATTATCAATTAGAAAATCATCAAGGCGATAAAGATTATGAATCTTGGGAAGTTTTTTCAAAGAATGAAGAAAAAGTCCATATTCAAAAAACAACTGATTTTGGTACTTATATGAAAGCATTGAATGTTCCAGGTATTGAAAGTGATATTGTTATTCAAAACATAAACGAAGAACAGAAAAAATTATTAAAAGAAATGTATCAAGTTTCAGTCAATGAAACGCCTATGATATTATCTATTTCAAATAACAAGATAAAAGAAATTGATATGGAAAAACAAGACCGCATCAAAATAAGTAATCATGAAATTCGTTATCAAAAAGAAAAGACTTGGAAAAATAAAGGAATTGCGGTTTTTGTAAGAGATAAAAATACAAATAAATTAATAGATAGTAAAGCTTTTTAAAAGAATCATGCGATTCTTTTTTTAATGCCCGAAATGATTTGTAAATAGAACATAAAATACAAGTGAAAGAAGGAAAGGTATGAAAAGAGGAATTGATGTTTCTAGTTATCAGGGGGTTATTAATTGGGAAGAGGTAAAAGACCAAATTGATTTTGCAATTATTCGTTGTGGATATGGAGCAAATAGAACAACACAAGATGATGTATATTTTAAAAGGAATGCAGATGAATGTACCAGATTAGGAATTCCTTTTGGCGTATATTTATATTCTTATGCCGATACCATAGAGTGGTCTAATAGTGAAGTAGAGCATGTATTACGTTTAGTAGAAGGATATCAGATGGAATATCCTATCTATTATGATATCGAAGATAAAGTACAGGCAAACTTATCAAACGAAGCTTTAACGAATATTGTAGTAAATTTTTGTGAGAAATTAGAAAATCGTGGATATTATGTAGGGGTATATGCGAACTTTAATTGGTGGAATACCAAATTAAATGCAAGTACATTAGATCAATATGCGAAATGGGTTGCTCGTTATAATCAAGTATTAGGTTATGATGGAGCAGGCATGTGGCAGTATACAAGTAGTGGAAGCATAAGGGGAATTAATGGGAATGTAGATATGGATATTTGTTATGTCGATTATCCAGAAGCCATCAAAAAAAATGGTTTAAATGGCTTTCCAAAACCAGATGTTCCAGATAATGGAAATGGTTCTGATAAAACAATAGAAGAGCAGTTAAAAGAGTGTCAAGAAAATAGTCAAAAACAAATTCAAACATTGAATGATAAAATTAATTTATTGGAAAAAGAGAATCAAGCATTAAAAGAAGAAAAAGAAAATCAGAGTATTTTAGTGTTTACTTGTGAAAAACAAGGCTTATATTATCTTAGTTTACAAGAAAATGATAAAATCTTTTTTGAATCTGGAGAGGAATAAAATATCAAACGGAGCATAAAATAGATTATACCAGAGAAATTTGGTAGAAGAAAACTTGCAGGTGTGCGGTTTTCTTTTTTTTGAAAGTGTAAACAAGCAATCGACAAATCTATACAAAAATCTACAACTTTGATATAATATTTTTGAATGGATAATGATAAGGAGGTACTTATGAAAAAGAGAAGTAAACAATTCTTACAATTGATTTTATGCTCTGTTTTAGTATGTCTTAGTTTTATACCACCTTATCACTTAACAAAAGTAAAAGCATTTGATAATACCAGTTATGCGATTGTGAATTTTAGAACCAAAGATTGTAATACCAATACGAATTTTACAATGGAAAATGGAAAAAGTGGATATACCAATGGTTGTTACGGAGCAGATGCTGCATTTCTAGGGTATGGGAATGGAAAAGTAAAGTTTAAATTATCTGGTGTGATTGGATATGTTAATCCAAATGAAGTAGAGCTTAGAAACATGGATCCTGAAATTCCAACGACTTATATGTCTAGTTATAAAATTGAAAATGGTGTAATAAAACATACGATTCAATTAGATGTCAATAACTATAAATCTGGAAATACCATTTCTATTGGAAAAGCACCAGATGGAATTTCAAATGGAACTTACTATAGTTATGATGGTATTTACTTTTATGAAGCAAGTTTAAATGGATTTAAAATGATGATTGATGATTACCGTGAAAATACATCACGTCGCGCAGTAAATGCGAATCAACCTTTCTATAACTATTATAGTTATTTACCAGCTCGTACGATTAGTAATTATACGATAAATGATATTGCAGTAGATTTTAGTGGATGGTCAAGTAAGATGACATCATATCCAGCTGCAAGTCATGAGTCTCAATTATATGGAGAGCAACAAGCATTTATTGAATATCAAAACCAATATGGTGTGAATGCGATGATGATTTTAGGGCTTGCCAAAAACGAAAGTGGTATGGGAAAAAGTTCAATTTCATTCACAAAAAATAATTTATTTGGAATTGGGGCTTATGATAGTAATACAGGAGCAGCAAAAGCATTTGGAACAGTGCGTGAAGGAATTCGTTATTATTCTAAGAACTTAGTTTCCGAAGGATATATGGACCCATTTGATGCGATTGCAGGGGGACGTTACCATGGTGGACACTTTGGTAATAAAGGTAGTGGTATGAATATTAAGTATGCTTCAGACCCATTCTGGGGAGAAAAAGAAGCATCGTACTACTATGCATTTGATAAAGCTTATGGAATGCAAGATTATAATAAATATAAAATTGGAATCAAATCAAATACCGGAAATTATGCGATAAAAAAAGATGCGAGTACATCGTCACAGACTTTGTATACAACAGGAACAGACCGTAATATTCCATTTGTAATTCTTGGTCAAGTTTCTAATGGAGAAGGAACATGGTACAAAGTACAAACAGATCCTACACTACATGATGGAAGAGGGAGTGTAAGACAAGATGCAGGAGCATATGATTTCAATAATAACTATGGATATATTCATTCTAGTATTCTTAGTTATGTAAGTAATGGAAATCAAGTAAAGCCTCGTTATACGATTGATTTTAATCCAAATGGAGGCGTTTATCCAGATGGAGAGACAACAACGAAAAGACTCACTGTAGAAGAATATACAGTACCTAATGTATTACAACCAACGAGATCTGGATATCAATTTGATGGATGGAGTGAAACAGTTTCTTCTGCACAACAGAATAAAACTTATACAGCGAAGTGGAAGAATTTAAACCCAACGAAATACAATATTACATTTGATGCGAATGGTGGAACCTTCAGTGATGGAAGTACGACAAAAGTAGTGGTAACAGAAGAAGGTAAAAAACCAGTGATGACAGAACAGCCTACCAAAACAGGATATCTCTTTGTTGGATGGAATAGTGAAATTGTAACAGCAACAGGAAATAAAACCTATCAAGCAGTTTATGAAAAAGTAAAAGAAAAATATAACATCACGTTTGATGCAGATGGTGGAACATTTACAAACAATAAAGATACCCTTGTCGTAGTTACGGAGGAAGGTAGTTTACCAAATCCAGAAACACCAAAAAAAGCAGGTTATATCTTTACTGGATGGAATCCAGAATTAAAAACAGCTACTGGTAATGCGACTTATCAAGCAACTTGGAAAAAAGGAACAATTGAAGAAACTTTAATTAAAAAAGATGGACTTTTCTATTTCAATTATTTGAAATCAGAAAATGGAAAGTTAAAATTACAGGGATATCAAACGATTCCTGGAATTGATAATAATTTAAATACGAATATTACCTATGAAGTGGTATTAGAAAATTTAGATACGTTGGAAGTAACTAATATAAAGGCAACACGTATTACCAATAAAAATGAGATTCCTAAGCCTGTATACAGTCCTGATGGAAAGGATTATACCTATTCATGGTTTGATGCAACGATTGATGTAGATAGCTTAAAAACAGGAAATTATAAGATGTATTTGTTAGCTTATACAGATACTTATTATTCAAAATCAATTATTAATAATAAGACATATAATCAACAAGTAACTAATGTAACAGGAACCAATCAAGCAGCCATTATTAATAACAACTATGATACTTCAACTAGTTTCGTGGAATTAAAAGTAAGAGATGAATTATTAGCTTCAAAAAATGGTTCTTATATTTATAACCAATATGATAAATATACAACATTTGAATTTACGCCAGAAGCAAAATTGCATTTGCGTGGAAATAGTTATTCTTATGGAATGGATTTAGCACCTACAAAAAGTGTAACAAGAAAGATAATATTTGAAAATCAAAATACTTATCAGACTTATACCAAAGATTTAGGAACCATTACCAATGGGAATTATCAAGTGTTCTTACCAGTTTCTGATAATTTAGATAAAACAAAAGCATGGTATGACAAAGCAATTGATGTTTCTGATATTCCAGTTGGTAAATATACGATTTATGTGACAACAAGTTCTAATATTACTGATATTTTAGAATTAACAGAAAAAATAGGTAGAAATTTAGATAGTGTTACAACTACAATTGGTAGTAAAAAGTATAGCTTTACCATTAATAAAGCAAGAGGAAATCGAATCGAAATGATAGTAAAATAATTACTATCATTTTTGTTTGTTACTTCATATATTCTTGCTTTGTCTAATTTTTCCACAGGAAAAATGATAGCATATATAGATTAAAAAATAAGAAGTGTCAAATAGAGGCTTTTTTATTTTTAATTAGTATTTTTCTACAAAAAGGATATATTATATGTTAACAAAGAAAATAGAACCCTGAGGTTCTATCTTACAACAGTAATATAAATGCTATCGCAGTAGTTTTTCCAAACGCCATCTAAACCAGTTGTACATACGGTTCCTGGAGTAGAGTCTCCATTTGGACAGGCATTGACAAGATTCCATCCGAATTTATGATTTGGATTTAATTGTCTAATAATTGATTGAGTTTGACTTCCAGAAGAGCCTGCTTGAATATTTAAAGCAGAACCTCTACTTTTATCACATGTTGGAGTAGGTGCTGGTGTATTGTTTCCTCCACCACCAGAGTTGCTATTACCTCCACCAGATGAATTACTACTTCCACCACCGGATGGACGGGTACCATTACTTACGGTTAGAATAACACTCGTTCCTTCAGAAACTTCACTTCCTGCATTCTTATTTTGATTAATAACTGTATCTTTTGTTTTATTGGAATATGCATAATTGAAAGAACAACTAAAACCATATTCACTACATGTTTTTTTCGCATTTCCAATCGTCATTCCAACGAAATTAGGAATTGATTTTTTCTTACCACGAGAGATAACAACAGTAATGGTTTCACTTTGACTTAATGTTTGACCAGGTTTTTTATCTACACTGATAATTGAACCTTTCGAAACACTGTTGCTGAATTCTTCATTAACAACTAATTGTAGTCCATATTCACTTGCGAATGATCTAATCTTATCAATATCATTGTCTGAATAAGAAATCATTTTTAATGGTCCTTTTGATGTAATAATATAGATTTCTGTTTCTTCGTCTATACTGTCACCAGCTTTGATATTTGCGCGAATGACATTTCCAATTTTAATCTCTGTATGATATTCACTACCATAAGATATCTTCATATTATTTTTATTAGCCCATTCTTCAATTTCTTCTAATGACATTTTTGTAAAATCAGGAGCTTTTATTTTTTTACCCTTTGAGATATATAATTTTACGGTTGTTTCACTTTGTTTGATATTGGTACCATGTTTTGGATCGGTGCGAATGACATTTCCTTTTTTAATATCCTCGTTGTATTCACGAATAATTTCAAATTTAATTCCATTTCTTTTTAACCATAATGTTGCATCAAATTCTTCCATATCCGTTAAATCTTTTAAATCAATTGGTTTTAAATCTTCTTCTCTTCCAAGAGAGAACTTTAATTTTAATTCATCATTACGTTTCATTTTACCGTTTTTATTTTGTTCAAAGGCAATATCACGTTTGATTTCATCGTGGAATTCATAATCGATTATCACATTTTTCATTTTGTTTTTCTTAATCAATTTTACAACCTCATCAACATCCCAACCAATCATATCAGGAATATTGACTTCTA